>CAYTLU010000160.1:0-12116 GCA_964438665.1 uncultured Bacteroides sp. | reverse complement strand
ATCTTCACATTGTCGCCCACAGCCACCGGATTGGTGGTGCGTATGCCTTTTAGCCGGAAATGCCCCTTGATTTTACATGCCACTTCGCGATTGTCATCGGTCTTGACAATGTATGAGCTGCCGGTATTTTTAATGACAAGTCCGTCCATATATCCGCATCAAAATTCACTGCGCAAAGATATGAATTCCGCAGGGAAAAAGAAAACCGGGTCCGTTAATTTGTTGGACCCGGTTTAGATTTCATTCATTGCCTTGGATTATTTTGCCAATGCAACAAGAAGATCTTTGTTATCGCCGCTTTCCTCGAAAGTGATTTTGTTTTCACGAGCGAGCCAGCCGAGAGCGGCATATAATTCTTTGTCTTTGAGTTTAGTCAATTTCTTGATTTGCTTGTTGTCGAGTACGTCGGCTTCATTGAGAGCGTTCCATACAAGACCTGCCCATACTCCAATTGTTTCTGTGTTCATTGTTGTTAAAATTTATGTGTTAGACAATATATTATGTTGCTTAAAGATAATTACGACGCTGCAAATGTAATTATTTTCTTTGAATTTTCTTTGAATTTACAACAATTTTATTGTCTTAATGCTTGATTTTTAACAGGAATCACTGTAAAAGGAGTCTTACACGCTCTGGATTTGCTCCGAATTTCACTGCTTTTTCGCCATCGGCTTTCGCATCATCCGGGCGGAAGCGTACTTTGTTGAGCAAGGCTCTGTAGAGATACAGATCACCGTCGGTCGGGTCGATTTCAAGCCCTTTTGCAATATCTTCGGATGCCGAAGCCGGGTCATCGGTCATCAGATAGCATAAGGCGCGCGAGCCGTAATAGGATGCATCTTCCTGCTGGCGTATGGCATTTGACAGGTGGGGAATCGCTTCGGCATATTTCCCGGTCTGCATCAGGATCGTGGCCTGTGCTATGTGGGTCAGACGGTCTGACGGATGGCGCAGGGCGAGAGTGTCGATGTCGGCCTGTGCGTTTTTGATGTCGCCTTTGTCAAGGTTCAGTATGGCACGGTAAAATCTTGGTTCAACCAAAGTTGAGTCAAGACGGATCACCTCGGAATAGTCGGCTATTGCCATGTCTTTTTTGCCTGTCGATGTAAAGACTCTGGCTCTGTTGAGAAGAATGGTCACAGACGCCGGGGCTATTGAGTGGGCTTCTGACAGTGTGTTGACGGCATCGGCTTCGCGTCCGTCATAGAATTGCACCATTCCGAGGTTGGAGAGCAGAAGGACATTGGAGGGGTTTGCCGGGTCGAGCCGCAGAGCCTTGCGCAAAAACGTTTCCGCATCGGCCCATTTCCCATCTTTTATTGCCTTGTCGGCTTCGCCCATGAGATCAAAATAGGCGTTATTGTCATCGGCTGTAATGCTGACTGACGATGATATGATGAAAATGGTTATCAGAATGATCCTAAGCATTTAGCAAAGTTACAAACGAGTGTCGAGCGAACCAAATGACACTGCATTTGTTATAGAATAGTAACATTAATTCACGTTGAGATTATGATGCGGAACGCTTTGCCTTCTTTTGCGCTTTTTGTTATGATGCTTATTCTGAGTGGATGCGGCGACAACGTTTGGGATGAGCTGCCCTCTCCGATCGCTTCGTTTGTTTCGGAGTATTTCCCATTTGGAGAAGTGGATAGCTTTGAAGAGTCTGACCGTGGTTTTGTGGTCAAGATCAAGAAAGGCGTTTCGCTTTCATTTGATCGCGATTGTGTATGGACGGATGTTGACGGCCGCGGTTCGATCCTGCCGCAGAATTTTCTTTACGATAAGTTGCCTCCGGTGTTGTATGACTATATCGAGTCAATCGAGCATGTCAATGATGTGTATCGCGTTCGGCGTGTTCCGAATGAGATAATTGTCGAGTTTCATGACTCAAAGATAGTTTATGATGCGGCAACTACAACAATCACTTATCCCGATGCTTCGCCATCCGCATGGTTGCCTTGAGCAGCGGGAAGTCGAGTCTGAGAATGGCATTTTGTTCCATTGTCGCGCTACATTCAGTGTCGATCCGGTTCATTGTGGCATCGAACCACACAAGATTGTAATGGTTCAGAAACCGGGTGGGGGAGAGATGCCCTTTTATCATTCCGGGTTGCCATGCCGACCGGGCTGTCTGCGCGCCATCAAGATATATGATGTCGAAGCCTGTGTTGTTGCCGTCAGCGACTATCGCAATAGTATATTTGCCTCCGATCCGGCAATAGCGGGCGTCTGTGTCGCGGTCAAGGTATTCCCATATTCCCTCAATCGGATGTGTGGCGTTGGCATTGAGATATGTCGTTAATGATTCTGTTGTCCAGGCTGTTGTAAGTGATTGTTCAGGATCTGGCCGCAGTTCCGAAACGGTCAGCAGGAAGGTCGGATTCCCTTTTGCGATAATCCCCATGCGGCCATTGGCTTCATTGGCGGTCAGTTGCAGTTCAGCCACTTTCGCGGGCGTGTTGTCGCCTGTAAATATCTCAGCCAAACCGGTTCGGCAGTCAATCTCCACGGCAAGAGTGTTCTCAATTTTCTGCACTTCCATTCCTTTTGTCAGCTGTTTGACAAGAATCTTCTCCGGCGATTTGCCGGCAATATGTCGGGAGATTGTCAGAACTGCATGCCGGGAGTCGATCAGATTGTCATATTCATCTTCTTTTCCGCAGGAAAGTATGGCGGCATAATATGAATCGTCATTGTCAATGGCAAATGCGATGCCATAGGCATTGGCTTTGTCGGCGGTCTTTTCGTTGCCTGATGCGCATGAAGCCCTGATTTCAACGGCCTGAGCCGCTATCGGTCGGGAGGAGGCGGCAAAAACTATGAGGCTGTCGGTTGCGACCGGCGGAATGTCATGGTATGTGCGTATGGGCTTTGCCGCTGACAGCGTTATCCAGCATAGCAGTGACAGCAATATTATGGCAACCGGATGTTTCATTTTATTGATTTCATCAGTTCGGCAATACGTTGGATAAATTCATGGCGCGGCACATCCCAAGGAATCCAGTTGATGTGGAATCCGCGCCGCTCCATGCCTCTGAACCAGGTCATCTGTCTTTTTGCGAACTGATGAATTGCGATTTCAAGCTGTCCTGTCATTTCTTCAAGGGTCAATCGGCCGGTCAGATGAAGAGTGATGAATTTGTATTCGAGACCATAGTAAATTAGATCGTCAGGCGCGATGCCGCTGTCAAGCAATGAACGGACCTCTTCAATCATTCCGGCTTCAATACGGCTGCGAAGCCTTTGCGATATCCGCCTCCTTCGCATTTCCCGGTCTATATCAACGCCTACAATCACGGCGTCAGTTATCGGATTGGGTTTGGCCAGCCGGGCTTTGTCGGGATGCGAAGCGTAGTATGTCTCTATTTCGATTGCCCGGATGGCTCTCTGCGGAGTATCGACATCTGTCATGTTATGAAGTTTCTTCATCGCCGACAGCTTTTGCGTCAACTCATCAAGCGATTTGTCCTTCAGGCTTCTCCGCAGTTCCTTGTCTTCCGGCACTTCCGGCAACCGAATTCCTTTCAGGTAGGATTCAACATATAGCCCCGTACCGCCACACATGATCGGCAGATGCCCTCGGCTCTCTATTTCTTCCTGTGCCTTGGCCGCATCTCTGAGAAATTCATAGAGATTATATTTATATCCTGCCGGTTCAATATCAATCAGATGGTAGGGAACGTCACCGTATTCCTCAATGTCTTTGCCGGTGCCGAGATCCATGCCGCGATATATCTGTCGGGAATCGGCACTAATAATCTCGCCGTCGAACGCTTTGGCGCAGTCAACCGCTCTGGCTGTTTTGCCAGATGCCGTAGGCCCGGTTATGACGAGAAGTGGCATGATTGGAGTTGTTTTGTAGAGAGTATATTACCGGTTTCGCGGGCTGTTTTATTGGCCTATCCCATTTATGTATCTGCGCCAGAACCGCCGCAAACGCCAGAACGGTGTGTCCTGATTGTTGTCGGCAACGTAGAGCCAATGTGAATCGTTGAAATCCACGTCAAGAGAATGAATATCGGAAAAATCAGCCGAAGGATGATAGTTCTTGACTTTGTATCGGCGGCTACCGTTTGCGTCATAGGCCTTGTAGGTTGAAGCAATGGTGTGGAAACGCGTTATCTCAGCCGACAACAGGGGATTGAGCTTATGGGCATTGAGCAATATAGCAATTTCTTTCAGTGTCAGCCATTGGCAGTCGGGATGCTCGTCTTCAAACTGTTGCATCTGATCCTGATCCAGCAAGGCAAAGAAATGGAATATGTTGCAATCGATGTTGGCATGTGCGTTTTCATACATTCTGCGTATCTCTGCTCCGTAGATGCCGGACAGACTCGAAAAGTAAGACTCTGCTGTTGAGATGCTCATGGTGTCGAATTTATGTATAAACGCGATAACCGGCGTGTCGATTTTTTCATAAGGTGAGATCCTTTTCTCCGAGTCGGTCTCCAGCATGCGTACCGCCATTCTGTTGCCGCAGATCATGAGGAAGCGGATCTGTGTGGAGTCGCTTCCACGGGTCAGGCTGCCCTCGATGTTCTGTCGGTAGTAGGCATAGATTCCAAAATATCTTATGGCCAGATAGGTTGATGTCACAAGCCATAGCAACGTTGGCAGAAGGAAGAACACAAAGCGGTCCGGAACATTTAGAAATTCGTTGACATACAGCACCCAGTAATAGCTCCAGCCGGCCAAGGCGGTTACTGCGGAAACCCAAAACAGCACACCGATCTGATAATGCCCGATCTGGCTGAATATAACGCCGAGAAACCCTCTTTCGGCGGGTGTGCCGTGGCGCATCTTGCAGTCACGGCAGAAGCTTATGTTATTACGGTTGAGATATCCCCATCCTGAAATGATTGTTGCGATTGGCGATGTGATCAGGACGCATATAAATGGAATGCTTTTATTGATGTGGGATCGGTCGAATACAAGATCAAGTATGGCATCGGAATATAGAAAATTCACAATAATCATCACGATACCGGTCCAGAACAGCACGCGGCTGACAATAAACGGCAGAATGTAGCATGATGGGATCATTTTTTCGCGGTTGCGGCGGATCAGTATGAAAAGTATAAGTTCCATTCCAAACGCGATGAAAGGCAGATGGAGTGCGCCAACCCATAGCGAGAGGACGATTAGCAGAATTAGGGCTCCATAGCCTAAAAGCCAATTGAGCCATAACTGGAAGATTCCCCATCCGTATGCCTGTCTTTGCTGAGTCATTGATTCTCTGTCTATATATTATATATATGGTGGTTATTTCATGTGAGTGTCAAGGTAGTCGAGCAAGCGCGCATAGACCACTTCCCGGGCATTGCATCCGTTGATAGAATGGTTCTTGTTGGGAAACAGAAGCATGTCAATCCACATTCCCTCGGCTTCCGTTGCGCCGGCATACTGTATTGAATTGAACAGATGAACATTGTCATCAGCTGTTCCGGCCATGATCAGAAGCGGGCATTTGCGGTTTTTGATATGCGTCATGCAAGATGAGCGGTCATAGCCCTCTTTGTTCTGCTGCGGCGTCAGCATGTAGCGTTCGGCGTAGATCGTATCATAGTAACGCCAATCTGTGACCGGCGCAACAGCAACCGCAGCAGCATAAGGCGCGTCGGGCATCGATGCGGCCATTATTGTCTCATAGCCGCCGTAGCTCCATCCGTAGATTGCTATTCTGGACGGATCGACAAATGGGAGGCTTGCTGCATATTTGGCTGCGGCAATCTGATCGATTGACTCGTAATGCCCCAGATTCTTATAGACAACGTCCATGAACGCACGTCCGCGTCCGCCTGTGCCGCGTCCATCAACGCATATTGTCACATATCCGGCGCGAGCAAAGTAGTTTTCTGCGCCGATGCTCCAGCGGTCAAGCACTTCTTGTGAGCCGGGGCCGCTGTATTGACTCATTATGACCGGATAGCGTTTGGCCGGATCAAATCCGGAAGGCTTGATGATATAGCCGTTGAGCGTCACGCCATCACTTTGCATAGTGAAAAATTCGGGAAGGGGAGCATCGTTCCATGCCTTTCTGTAGGACGCGTTATCCTCAAGAGTGCGCAAGGCTTTTCCGTTGGAAGATGAAACAAGCGTGTATTTCGGCGCTGTGGTTGAGTTGCTGTAGTTCAGAACGAAAAAGTTCATGTCCGGACTCCATGACATGGCCGATGCTGTGCCTTTTTCCGGCGAGAGGTGTGAGATACGGCTTTTTGCATCGATTCTGCAAACAACGCGGTTGATCGCACCTGTTTCATTGGATCGGTAGTAGTGGCATCCTGTTTCGGCATTATATCCGTAATATGCATCCACATCGTAATTGCCGGATGTGATCTGGCGTTGCAGTGCGCCTCCGTAGGTGTAGGCATAGAGATGCTGGTAGCCTGAGCGACATGATGACACAACGAAGAAATCTTTCAGCAGGTGGATATCTTCATACGTCATCGGATTCAGCCAAGCATCCCATTTTTCAACCAGAAGGGATTTGGATGTGGTTGATCGGGCGTTGACAAGGTATAGTTCCATGCGATTCTGATCCCGGTTGAGTGTGGTGACAATGAGCTTGTCGGCGTCAGGTCCGTAGGCAATGCGCGGAATGTATTCTATTTTCGGGTCTGACAGCGGAATTGTCTTGACCTTGCGTGTCTCTATGTCGTAGGAATGTAGCGTGACTTTGGAGTTCTGTTGCCCGGCAACCGGGTATTTATATGTGAATTCACCGGGATATAGGGCGTATTGCGGCATTTTCTCGCATGTGCCTTCGTAGAGCTGGAATGTGAAAGAGGGGACATCCGTTTCGTTATATTTCAGAAAACATAACGTCAGATTGTCCGGAGCCCATGTCATGGAGGAGGATGTGGTGAATTCCTCTTCGTAGGTCCAGTCGGGGACACCGTTTATGATTCGGTTTTTAACACCGTCCTTGGTGACGGCAACCTCTGAGTTGTAGTCGAGTTTTTTTATGAAGATATTGTTGTCGGCAACGAAAGCCACCATTCTTCCGTCGGGAGAGAATATCGGTGCTTGCTGTCGCGGATGTTCGGTTGACAGCGGTCTGAGCAAACGCGACCGGATTTCATAGACGTAGTATTCGGCATCGAAAGAGCGGCGGTAGATCATCTTTTTGTTGCGGTGAACCATGATTTTCGAGCCGTCGGGGCTGATAATAAAACCGTCGATGCTGTTGAGAGTGATTTCGCGTGTGTGGGTCAGATCCATTACGGTCTCGATTTCTTTGCCAGACTTGATGTCGAAGCGGGCAATCCGCACGCCGTCATCGGTCAGTGCGAGATATGCTGTGCCATCGGCGCTGTATTGATATGCGTTAACGCTAGAAGGCATTCGCTGGCTGCCGACATATCGTGCTATCTCGGGATAATCGGCAACTGATCCTGCATTCATTGATGCCGGTAGGAGCAGTAGGCTTGCTGCTTTGAGTATGGCGGATATATTCAGTTTCATTTATCGGTAACGTTAATCTATTAACAAATATATAGCGAAAAATATTTTACCAAAGAGAAAGTTGTTTGTCATCGTCATGAGCCGTCTTTTTGGGCGGTTCTTTGTAGCCGAACTCTTCCTCTACCTCCGGATCTTTCTTCAATGTGGCGGGTTCAGGGGCGATAAACCAATCGGTGCTGTCCATCAGTTCATCGATTGCGGATATTTTCGAGGTTGTTCCATCGGTTTCGGCCTTTTCGATTGTCTCAGACTTTTCGGTATCAGTCTCTGGCTTGGCAATATCGCGGCTTTCGATTTTGTCCTGATGCGTGTCGCCGGCGTTTTCCGGTTGCCGTTGCCACTGTCCGGGTCGGTTCTTGCGTTTGCGTCCCGGTTTGGTCTTGTGCTGCGCTTCTATGCCTCCGGCATTAATCAATTCGGTAAGGCGTTTTATCTCGCTGCGCATCTCAGCAGCGGCCGTTTCTCCTGATTCGCGTTCGCTTTCAAGGGTGGAGCGTAGCGACTGAAGCTGCTCCGAAAGCGATGCCTTTTCGGTTTCGGATGCTGAGAGCTTGTCGCGCAGGGTTTTCAGATCAGTCGTTGCCTGACGGTTTTGGGCTGTCAGGTCGGATATTTTTTTATCTTTTCGGGCTTTTATGGATTCAAATTGTTGTATCTGAGCTTCAATCTCGGCAATGGCTTTCTGCTGGTCGATCATGTTGTCATCGGACTGCTCTTTTTGCTTCAGCTGCTCTTCCAGTTCATCGATGCGTTTTCTGTCAGCTTCGGCTTTTGCGGTCAGCTCAGTTATGCGGTCTTGTTTCTCGACGTTTTCCTTTGCAAGCCGCTGCAACTCAGCTTCGGTGGATTCATCGCCTGACGAGCGGACGTTGGCAACGCGGAGTTTGTTGACCATGCTGCGGTTCTCCAGCTGGAACTGTTCTTTTTCGGCTTCAAGGGTCTTGACTTGCAGTTCAAGGTCGTGGATACGCTCTCCGAGAGCGCGTTTCTGTCTTGCCGCGCTCAGCTGTGCGCTTTGATACTCCTCGCGTTGTTGCTTTAGAGAGTAATATTCAGATTTTAGTTTCTCGACATCGTCATTGATTTTTTTCTTTTCAATGTCCCATTGTTTCTCTCCCTGACGGCGTGCGTTGTCAACCTCGCTTTCCAATTTGGCTCTGACGGCAGAGTCAATATGGTCAAGCAGATAGGTGCGCTGGGATTCAATGTTTAGGCAGTCGCGCACAAAATCGGGTTGGGTGGCATTGAAAAGTTCTATGATGGCATCGAAAATCTCTCCGGCCAGACCTCCGTTGATTGGCTCAATGTCGGTATCGGCAGATTCTATGTCGGCCGTTGGCGTAGCTGCCTGTTTGCTGACGGCATGCTTCTCATCCGATGTTTCGCTTTTCTGCGCGGATGGGTTGTGGCGTTTTGATTTCTTTGGGAGAATATCGTTTTTCTCTTCGGCATCGAGATCATCGAGATCGGAGAAGTCATCGTCATAATCATCGGGAAATCCGAGAGCTTTCTTAAAGGAGGATAATATGGACATGATGCGGTTTATGTTTCAGGGTTAGGGGTGCTGTTTTGATTATAGCCGGGTTTTGCGACAACGCCTTCGCCTTTTCTTCCATCGATGCCGATGGCAAGGGGGCTATCGACTGTCACAATCCGGATGCTTTCGGATTCATATTCTGCGGGCAGGGAGTTGAGGTAGTCATACGAGCAGTATCCTTGGCCTGCTCCTTGATCGACAGTGAAGTATCCTACACCGAATGAAGTGAGGTTTTGGAAGAAGTGGGTGCCTTGGCTTGGTTCGATACGGTAGTTGCCGATTGCGGATTCCACAATCAGCCGGGCGTTTGCTATCTGAGGCCATTTTACCGGTATGCCGAGAGCCGGGTCGCTGGAGCCCCATCTCCCCGGACCGATCAGGATGTAGTGGATTTCACGTGATGTCAGGTCACGGTTGATTTTTTCGATCTCGCGGGCGGTCAGAGAGTTGTTTGATGATGAAAAACTCTCCGGACGCACATAGACAATAGTGCGGATATTGTCGATCGAGCCATGCCCAAGTGCGGTGTCGCTGCGAAGAATCAGCTCAGAGTCGGGGAGTGACAGTAAGTGTTCATCGACAAGGGCCTTGCGATCGACAATGGGGCGTATCTGAAGCCAGTAGATGCGGCCTTTGAGTTCTCCGTTGTGGTCTATCATCCCGGCAAATTCGATTTCTATCGGACGTCCCATCTCCTGCTGTCCGGTGGTCAGCATGAAGTCGATGGCCTTTGCCAGCGGAAACACATCGTGTTTCAGGATATTGTTGAATGTGACCACTCGTCGCCCTTCGCCAAACTCGTTGTCGCGAAGAATGTTGTCGTGGAAGTCGTAGGTCGATGTCATATAGCGGAGCGCGCCTGTTGCGGCTATATCCTGAACCGATTTTCTGACTATGTTGAAACTGTCATCAACGCGGAATGTTTCGGCTGAGCCGGTGTCGAGGGCATACATGCGTGTCTGTGTGTCGCGCAGCGCGAGCGACAGTTCTGATGTCTGCAATGCGCAATCGGGATGACGTGGAGAGAATCGCAGGCTCAGACCTCCATCGACTATGTACTTGCCGAGACCGACAGCCACTTCTGCAACGCCATCGGTGGTTTCTTCGCGTCCGATGGGATAGTAGTTGAGCGAACGCCCTACGCCGGAGAACGATGGGAAGAATAGTCCGTCATGCTCTTTGCCGACCACTTCCTGAATTATGACCGCCATCTTTTCCTGGTCGATGACGTTTGATGTTGCGGTCATGTAGGCTTTCGAGTCGGCATAGAAAACGGATGCATATACGCTTTTTATCGCATCATTAAGCAGCCGGAGCATCTCTTCTCGATTGGCAACGTTGGGAATCATGTAGGTTGAGTAGATCCCGGCAAACGGTTGATAGTGGGAGTCTTCGAGAAGGCTGGAACTGCGTATGGCAAGTGGCTTATCGACAACTTCAAACAATGCCATGAAGTCGCCGACCAAGCGTTTGGGCAGCTTGGCTGCAAGAAAATGCTGAAGTATCTCCGAGTCATCGGCATCGCTCAGGGCTATGGGATAGAGGTTGTTGGCTGCCATGAACTCATCGAAGATGTCGGTACACAGCACCACCGTGCGTGGAATTGAGATCGTAGCTCCGAGAAAATTGTCGCAGACAGGGTTGCGTTTGATTATCTGGTCTATGAATGCCAGTCCGCGCCCTTTCCCGCCAAGGCTTCCTTGCCCAATGCGGGCGAAGTTGGAGTAGTGGTCGAAGCGGTCTTTACGGAACACAGCCACAACGCCGCGGTTTTTCATCTTGCGGTATTTCACTATGAGGTCAAAGAATAGCTTGCGGACGGCAGGCGTTTCATCGAGAGAGTAGAAACGGTGTCTTTTGATGATGTTGGCTATTGGAAATAGGGCGCGTGAATAGAGCCATCGCGAGATGTCGTTGGACGATGCGTGGTGGAGCAGGGCTGATGCCGGGATGTCGTAGATGTGATATTGAAGATCTTTGAGATTGCAGATGCGTATTTCCTTGCCTGTTTCGGGGTCGGTCATGACGAAATCGCCGAAACTGAACTGTTCGGCTATCGCGCTGCTGAGATCGACCGGTAGTTTCTTTGAATTCTTGTCGAGAAACACCATTCCCATTTCTTCAGCGGTGGCTCTGTTGTTGGCTTCGGATGATTCTATGATGATGGGCAGGAAATTATTGTTCTTGCGCAGCTCTTTTGCAAGCTGGAATCCGGCGTGCGGATCTTTTTCGCCATTGCGCTTGAACGACACATCGCTTATGACGCCCAGTAGGTTCTGCCCATAGCGTTCGTAGATGGTCATTGCTTCTTCGTAGTCGCGGGCAAGCATCACTTTGGGGCGGCCGCGCATGCGGAGCATCTGTTCGTGTTCGTTGAGTGCTTCTGTCGATGATTCGAATGATTGTTTCAGCAGATTCTTGTAGATGTGTGGAAGAACGGAGGAATAGAATCTGACAGAGTCTTCGACAACCAGAATCATCTGCACTCCCACCTCGTTGATGTCTTTGTCGGCATTGAGCTTGTCTTCGAGCAGTTTTATGATGGCAAGCAGCAGATCCACGTTGCCAAGCCAGCTGAACACATAGTCGATTCCTGAGAAGTCTTCGTTTGCCAGACGGCGTGACACTTCCTTGGAAAATGGCGTCAGAACCACGATGGGAAGCGTTGGCTTCATGGCTTTTATCTGCCGCGCGCCGTCGAAAGTCTCGCTGATATCTACGCCGGGCATCATGATCACCAGACCGAAATGTTTTTCATTCAGTTTTTCGATTGCCTGCTCTACCGTGCTTACCTGTGTGACCCTAGGCGGGGAGCTTAGATTCAGGGCTACGTATTCAAAGTATAGCTGTTCTTCGATGCGGCCGTCTTCTTCCATCATGAAGGCATCGTAGGGTGACGCTACAAGCAGCACGTTGAATATGCGCCGTTGCATCAGATCCTGAAATGCTGTGTCTTTGAGATATAATTGGCTAAGAGCGTCTTCGTTCATCGTCAGTCGGAAAATATCATAGATGAATTAACAAAATTACAACAAATTCCTTTATTTCTCAACCGCATGCTTCAAAAAATATCGTTTTGCAAAAAATATAAACCCGAATCTTCACATCGGGC
>CAYTLU010000159.1:0-4125 GCA_964438665.1 uncultured Bacteroides sp. | reverse complement strand
CAAGAAGAACTACGAAGCCGCATCGAATATGCAGGCAAGCGATGATGACGAAAACAGTTATCAAATTCGCCGCTCGCTGGCAAACGGTTTCAGTGCATTGAAAAGTTTGCTCGGCGAGTACCTCTCCGAGGATAAGAGTACAAGCGACAACCTCATCTACAATGAGATTGACAATAACGGCTCTTTGCGATTGACTTTTGAGCTGCCGAGCAACTACAACAACGCATCGGCTGACAGTCTCGGCAACGGCATCCACGCTTATTTGGTGGATATTGCGCTGGGCGATTGGTTCGCTATTACCAATCCCGATGATGCGCAGACCTACATCTCGCATTCGACGGCATCCTTGGAAACCGTGAAACGTGCGCTTTACAAGCGTAGCCGCCCCGAGCGCCCGACCTACGAATAAAGAGTTTCTTATGGGATATTGTTGCGAACATAAGCAGGAACAGGCAAAGCCGGTTACGCTCATCTTCAAGCGGGCCGAATTGCTCTACGACGCAGAGAATTACTCCTATGTCGAGGGCGATATTATGAAAACGGACAATGAACACACCCGGCACCAAGTGTTCGACATCGGACAGGAGGGCAACATTGACCGTGTTACGCGAGTTCTCAACTTGGCACACTCGGAATGCGTCGAGATGCTCTATCCCTACACCAAAGAAGATGTGCCGAACGAGCAGGAGCCGCTCAATGATATTCTGATCGCCCCCGAGCAGTATGTTATTGAGTTGTTACTGCCCGACGGCTTCTCCATCACAACGGTTCGATTGCTTGAGCACCTCATTCACGAATACCTCGTGTGTCGAGTGCTTGCCGATTGGATGAGCATCACGAATCCGGGTAGTCAGAGTAATTGGGAAGATAAACTTGCGAACATCAAGAGCCGTGTTCAGTCCGCTCTAATGTCGCGGCGAGGGCGGATGAGGCGGAAGCTCAAACCGTTCTGACGATAAGAGCCGAGGTGTATTGCATCTCGGCTCTTAATAAATCGCACATTACTCCGGTGGAAGTCCCTCATTTCTCCCCGCAAGTCCCATATTTTCTCCGGAAGTCCCTCATTGACTCAATCCAGCTTCTCATAAAAAGGTGTCGAATTCGACACCATATATGATATTTAGTACCTCCTATCGAGGCTGATTGAGCATACGGGGATTGAATTGCACGGTAAATCCGTACAGGCTTTCCTGCCGGTCGAACTTGCAGATTAGAGCCAATCGAAACGCCTTGTACGGTGTGCCGCGGAATCCACGCAGATATTTGTCAACACTACTCCATACAGGGTGCCAGTGGAACAAGTCATTTGAGCCGTACAACACCTGCGAAACGTGTGCTCCCTGTATATATCCGCGCTGGATAATCGTGTCTATCGTTTTGAATACGTTAGGATCACCCATAGAGAACGGACGAGTTACTATCAATGCCGTGGTTTTGTCTGCATTCGATTTGGAAAAATCGACGAGCCGTGTCCCCGCCATGGCGAGTGCTTCGGGATAGGAGTTCACATTATCCGTGATGTCGGTTTTAACCATACCCCACAACCGCGATTTCAGCGAATATACATACGCATACCGCACTGCCGGATTGTAGACGATTATATGCTGATTGGTGTAGTCGTATATCATTCGGCAACCAGCGAGGAATTCAGCAAACGGCAGTAGCGAGATGTCGGCCAGTGTCAGTTGTTCGCTCTCGTCTGCTTTCGAGTTGAAGATTGCGATAAGATTATTGCATCGAGGCAGGTCGGACACGGCAAACAAGTCCTCTGATTTCAGACTATCCGAAAGGCACTGCACCTCGGAGCCGCTGATCATCATAATACCTCTGTCCGTGGCGAACAATACAGCACTATCAATCTGCGTGATGCTGTCAGAGTTGATACACACTTCTCGTGTGATTGGTTGTTTGGCAGAGTACGTGCCTGTGCCTGACACCTCTAACGCCCACACACCCTCTGTTGTGAATGCGTATAGGGGGAATTGTCCGAACTGACCTTGCGACAGAGCCTTGACCGCAGATGATATTCCAAGGACAACGCCTGTTCCGGCCGTATTTATACCAATGGCCGGGAAATAAAATGGATTATCGACTTCGGATGTGTATATTTTATTCGAGATCACAATCGGGAAAGATTCATCATTTGGATAAACTTCCGGCAATGATGTGAAATTTTTCTCTCTCACCAATTCGTAGTCAAGAAGCGCATACGCACCGTTCAAAAACTCGTGCGGCTTCAGATCGACTGCATAGCAAGCCTCTCCAAAATTATAAATGACCATCTTATAGGCATTCGGATTCGGGTAAAACATATAGCATCCCCACGAATGCTTAGTCATCTGTGTAGGCCCACTTTCACCTGTTATTACCTCCGTACTATTAAAGATCGCCAAGCGGTACAGATCAGGGAATGTCGTAGAACTGCTGACTACATAATCCGAACCATTTTCCTTAATATATACTGCTAACTTGTAACTATCATATGTCAATACCAACTCCGAGATATTAAGTACATTCCCGTCTTCGATAAATTCCCAATTATATCGCTTATTACAATAGGCGAACATTGACTGCGCCAAAAATCCGTTAAACAGCTTTCGCCGCAAACCTGCCAAGTTGACGCGATTATTGAAAATGAATGAATAATCAGCCTTTAACCTGTCGTGAGACAAGTAATCATCGGTCATCGCCTCACGGGTAACGAGCGATTGAAGATAATCATCGTCCACAATGATATCTTTTCTATTGGAATCGGCAATCGCGTCGGCGAGATCAAGCGAACACAATTTATAGAATTGTGATGTATTGCGCAATATTTTGGACATTTTTTTATCTGAAAACTCGGGAAGACGGAACGACGAAGCGGGATATGATCTATCTGAAGAATAATATATTTCGTAAATTTTCGAATATTCCCACTCACTATAAAAGTTGACAAAATCCACTGACGTAAAACTGCCAAGCAGGCAGTCCTCTCGGGGCATTGTATTAGGTCGTTGATTCGGCCTATTAAAATCATCAACATTTTTTGCATAAAGGCGACCGATGAATTTTGTATCGAATTTGTCCGAGTCGTCGATATAAGATATTTTCCCATTTGAGTCATACGTGTATATTGGCTTCGATACAAACACTTCGATACTCTTAACAATATCAGTCCAGTCATCAAGTAAATAAAAGTCGTCATTGTTAATAACCCTGTAATCCAATGTCGCTGCCACCAACATTATATTACATTCAGCCTCACTATAACTAGTATTGGGGTCATGGTCTGTTATAAACCGATTCCAATACACGATCGGCGCTGCTTTTGTTGAGGGATTCATTAAAATCGGCGCGGAATGACATACCAGAGAGCCATCGTACAATTTGAGTGCATAACGGACAAAGAACGGGAAACAAAACCGTCCTTTATTGACAGTTTCTTGTGCCACGAACTTATTGACTTTCGCCATGATTTGGTCCGTGACCCTCGTCTTATTATTTTCGGACAACTCAAAATTTAATTCACGAATTCCAATGCCATCAAATGTAACCGTAAATGTGCTTTTGCTATCGTCCGACAAACTGAACAAGCGAGGATGACCGACAAGTCCGAACGAAACCTCTACATCGGGAATATGATTGCCCAGCAATTTGTATGCACCATCTTTCCATAGATAATAATATATTCCGTCGTCGGTAAAGGCGAGTAAAGTATTGCCGATACCGTCGAAATGGGACAGCGTATAGCTGAGTGTGCCTATCGTAGTCCGGGATGTTGTCTCCTTGTCAATTGAATAGATCTTGTAATCCGACGAATTGTAGATGATGAAATGAGTGAACAACGATGTCTTGTGGATATACTTGACCGTTTCTCCGTCGTTCAACTGCATATACAGCGACGGTGGTAGTACGGGTTTCAAAGCTCCGTCCTCATTCACGACACCTATTGAGGCCGCCAAATCCCCGTCGGCGCATTCGTAATCCGACGGATTGGCGGAGTATCCGTTATACTTAATCTCCTGTTTCATATCACAAAAGCAGTTTAATTATTATCGGTAATAATGTCCCATACGTGCTGTCCACGGGCACGCCGATGCACAACCGTGCCGTGTCAGCAGCTCCACTTGCGCGGAGTATTGC
>CAYTLU010000158.1:0-4654 GCA_964438665.1 uncultured Bacteroides sp. | reverse complement strand
TTATTGTTGAACTGATAGCCGTCGATGTGCCCCACCAATCCTTCGAAGCATACTTCTTCAAGCTCCGGCATGTTAGCGAAAGAGCTGCTTGAGACGTAGTAGGTGTCTCCGATATGGATTTTTTTGAGCATAGGGAGATTTAGCTGGGCAAAATCAGGTGCTTCTTCCATCGCCGGCAGATGCAGCTCTGAGAGGAGACTGTCATTGCTGACGGCATATTGGGAGACATAAACAGTTCCCTGCGGGATTGTCAGCTTGCGAACCGGCATATTCGACAGGGCACCGTTGTGTACACTATCGGTCCTGACTGGGAGAATGATTTCTTCGAGGTCTGTGCCGTAGAACATAAAGGGTGTTATAGTATATGGCGATGTGATGCGATATTTCTTGGTCTTCCCTGCGAAAGTTATGGAATCGGCTTCAGGAACAAATTCGACATCGGTCAGGTCGAGCGAGGTGATGGCCGCATCCACAGGATTGAATTTGTCATCGCTGCCGCATAAAAAGCGAAGGAAAGCCACATCCGCATTGTTGAGCCGGCCGACTATCTTAAGATATTTGGAGGTCTTGTCGGCATTCCTTTCGTAGGCGGTGCGTAGCGTTCCGGGGTGCTTTATACGCAGATGTGTGCTGCTTGCCTGAAAGGACAGAGCAAGAATGAGGAAAGTTAGAAAAACAGCATTACGTAATTTCATAAGAAAAATCGTTTTATTTGTTATTTTATAAGACCATTCTGTTAACAAGACGTTGGAATATCTGTTTTGGTGACATAAGGATGCCGATAAATCTTCCTTTTTCGGCAACAAATTTAATGCAATGTCTCGCGAATTGCAACCAAAATTCTTGATGATTAGATAATTGAATATCAAACATGCCCGCCGATATTGAAACCGACAGGCATGCATAAATTTTTTCACGGCTGATTATTCTGCCGGAGCTGATTCGTCATACCATTTTGAGTACATCAAATAGTTGCTGGCGATTTTACGGTTAAGTTCATTCGCCGTAGCCGGATCAACCATCTTGATGAATTTTGCCGGAGCTCCGCCCCATAGTTCGTTAGGGCCGATCTGCGTGCGCGAGAGAACAACTGCTCCGGCAGCGACCAACGCGCCTTCGCCGACCACGGCATCATCCATCACAACAGCACCCATGCCCACTAAAGCAAGATTATGTATCTTACAGCCATGCAACGTCACGTTATGGCCGATCGAGACATCATCGCCAATCTCAATGGTTGACTTTTGATAAAGCGTGTGAAGCACAGTGCCATCCTGAATGTTAACACGGTTGCCAATGCGTATGGAGTTGACATCGCCGCGAAGCACAGTGTTAAACCATACGGAACAATCATCACCCATGACAACATCACCTATGATTGTGGCATTATCGGCCAGAAAACATCCTTTCCCGATAATGGGGGTTATTCCACGAAGCGGTTTGATAAGAGCCATAGCCAATCTTATTTTTTAGTTAACGGCGTCGTTTTTCTTATAAGCCAATCCTGTGCCTTTGCGTCAAGATGCGGGAGCAAACGCTCGCATACCATCGCATGATAAGAATTGACCCACTCAATCTCTTCATCAGTCATGATCTCCGTCTCGAAAAGCGTTATGTCAAACGGACAGAGCGTCAACGTCTCAAACTTATAGAAGTTTCCGAAATCCGTTGTGAATGCCTCTGTTGTCAGCACAAGATTCTCACACCTTATTCCATATTCGCCTTCGCGATAAAGTCCCGGCTCGTTCGATGTGATCATTCCGGGCATCATAGGAGCCATTGTATCATTCAGGCGAATGCTCTGAGGCCCTTCGTGCACGTTAAGGAAATGACCTACACCGTGACCGGTTCCATGAAGATAGCTCAAACCTTCTTTCCACAGGTTAATGCGTGCCAGAGCATCAAGCTGCGCGCCGCGTGTTCCCTCCGGGAATATTGCTTTTGCAATGGCGATGTGGCCTTTCATCACAAGAGTGAAATCATGGCGCTGGGCATTGGAAGGAGTGCCAAGAGATATGGTACGCGTTATATCGGTAGTACCATCCAGATAGTTGCCTCCGGAGTCAATCAGCAACAGATTGTTGGGCTGAATGACGGCATCTGACTCCGGCGTTGCAGAATAGTGAACAATCGCGCCGTGAGGCCCGAAACCGGCTATCGTGTCAAAACTGAGATCAAAATAACGGTCACTGCTGCTACGATATTTCAGAAGAATGTCTGCCACCCCGATTTCCGTAAGATGACCTCCGCGCGCAATAGTCTCCTCAATCTCCATCAAGGAATTGACCATCACAACACCATCGCGCACCATCGCATTACGCACACCTGCAAGCTGCACATCATTTTTCACCGCCTTAAGCATTGCAATAGGCGATGTGCCCTCCACTGCCCTTTCGCCAAGCACAGAAAGCAACGCCCCGGCACTCTGCGATGCGCTCAGCAACACTCGCGCATCGTCAGGCAGCGTTCCGAGAAAATCAAGAGCCGATGCGTAGGGTCGAACAACGACATCAGACTCTTTCAAATACGCCTCGACCTCCGGTGTGATCTTGCTACGGTCAACAAAAAGAACAGATCCTGCGGGAGCTATATACAGGAACGATGTCATTACAGGATTGCACTCGACATCCGATGAACGGAGATTGAGCGTCCATGCAATTTCGGCCAAATCAGATACAAAAACAGACTCGGCACCTTGGGCGCATACATTTTCAAGAACTCGGGAAATCTTTGACGCGGCAATCTCACCGGCAAGTTCGATATCGTGAACAAAGACCTCGTCATCAGGCAACGCCGGCCGGTCGGTCCAAATCGCATCAATCGGATTGAAATCCACTTTTAAAGCAATCCCATTGGCTTTCAACTTGCCACGCAACGCCTTGGTGGCATTTATTGAGAAAAGCATTCCATCAATACCGACCGTTGCACCCGGTTCAAGTTCCCGACATATATAGTCAACCATCGCCGGAGTCTCCGGCTTTCCATCCTCCATCACTCCGATTCCCGTACCCTCAAGTTGTTGGGCCGATTGCAACCAATAGCGTGAGTCAGCCCACACGAAAGCTTCGTCTGACGTAACGAGCAAATCTCCGGCCGATCCGGTGAAACCGCTGAGCCAGCGGCGCACCTGCCAATGAGAAGCAAGGTATTCCCCCTGATGGGGATCGGTCTGCGGAATGATAACCGCATCTACACCCGCCGAACGCATAGCGTCGCGCAACTGCCCTATCCGGGCCTGTATATCTTCTTTCATAATCAGATATAATTTAAATTCCATGAAATGCCACAAACAGCAGCATTCACCGCAAAAATACGGATTTTTTCCGTAAAAATGTGTAGATATTATGAATTCGCTGCTGAAATCGCATAAAAACCACCCTCTGCTTGCCTAAAACAAAGTTGCGCATCATAACAAACGGACCGGGTCGGCGACATCATTACAATGCCGCCGACCCGGTGAAAGTGTCTATCAGTCATACTGGCTGTGGAGCCGGCTGATGTCGAAAGGACGTTTATCCTTGGTGAAGTTGGTGTTGATTATTCTTTCCACTACATGGCAGTCGTCATTGTGACCGTCTCTATTGTAGTAGTCCATGATTATCCAGCCAACTTTCCTGGCATTATCGCCTGTCACACCCGACAGCTTGTCTCTAAGAGCCTCACTCATTTCAGGGCTGACCTTTCCTGTTCCTCCACCCCACATGAAATCATAAGGAGTATGCCCGACGCTGGCCGATATGCTTGAGAAAATGAGATACAGAGTTCCTGTGTCTGATCCGATGTTGTCGATGGCTGCATTGACAAGGCGGCTCTTTTCGTTTGTGTCATGGGCGTCCGTGCTGCTTGACGAGAAGAAGCGGTCCTCGATATAGTATTTTATGCCATCAGGCGTAGTGCCGCTTTTCACGCCGTCATCAGGCCAAACACCGCTCCCGGAGAAATCAAGACCCCATTTTTCGCCAGTCAGGGATTCCGGCAAGGCATACCGCCGCAACACCACAATCTTGCCACGGACATCTCCCAAAGTCGGGACTGTCTCATCTAAATAGAAAACATTCTTTATTGCATCGTCAGTATCGGAACTTGTCAGATATTCCTCAAATTTCTCCGGCATTTTGCCTGATTCTGCCGTAAGTTCGAATATTATCACCTCTTTTTTGTGGGCTTCAAGAAACTGTTGGCTGTCACGGATAACGCTCTCGAATGAGAGAATGCAAGGAAGTCCGCCATGCGTAATATACATTTTCCCAAAGAGATCCACATCCACACGGAGGTCAAAATACCTTATGCCGAAATCAAGCTGTTGTTTCATTGACATGTTCTGGCATTTTGAGAAACCGAAGTTGATGGATTCAAGCTCATAGGTGCCGGTGTCATGAGTGCCGGGGATTGAGACATTCATCAGACTCATCTCATCGGGCAGCATCGACATCCATTCCACAGTGACAGGCTCGAAAAGCACCTGAAAAGCACCCTTGCCACCCGACACATTGGCAAGATAATAATTTCGTTTGTCATTCGACATGTTGACATAATCCCCATCGCCCACATGCTTGGCTATCACATTGTCACTCGCCGCTGAGACATCCTCATATATCTCAAATTTCACGTCTGACTTGGAAATATGCACAAGATAACGCGTGTGTGATTTGGG
>CAYTLU010000157.1:0-32707 GCA_964438665.1 uncultured Bacteroides sp. | reverse complement strand
CCTGATTATGAGTCAGGTGCTCTGACCAACTGAGCTATAGGACCTTAAACATACCTTACGGAGCGTTTAATGATGCGGAGCGACCGAGATTCGAACTCGGGAAACGCTTTTGACGTTTACACGCTTTCCAGGCGTGCCTCTTCAGCCACTCGAGCACCGCTCCATAAGTGTCTTCGGTCATTAAAACCGGTGCAAAGATAGCAGTTTATTTTTAAATAGGGTCACATTTCGGCGAAATTTTGAACGGATATGATGTGATTTCGGGCGATTTTTGGTTTGAAGCATGGAAAAAAATAAGCAGGCCAGACGTAGAGATATCTGACCTGCCGTTTCAATCGTTATGAAAGTATGAATTGTTGTGTAGTCTTTTAGATGACTCCCTGACCCATCATGGCGTTGGCAACTTTCATGAATCCGGCGATATTTGCGCCTTTCATGTAGTTGAGGTAGCCATCCGGTTCTGTGCCATATTTGACGCATTGTTCGTGGATGTTGCGCATGATGACATGAAGTTTTTCGTCAACTTCTTCTGCGCTCCACTGCAGATGCATTGCATTCTGGCTCATTTCCAGTCCGGAAGTGGCAACGCCACCTGCGTTAACGGCTTTGCCGGGAGCGTATGTCACGCGGTTGTTGATGAACGTGTCGATAGCATCCGGCGTGCAGCCCATGTTGGACACTTCAGCAACCATCAGAACGCCGTTGTCAACAAGCTGACGTGCATCTTCTGCAGCGAGTTCGTTCTGAGTAGCGCATGGCAGGGCTATGTCAACTTTCTGTTCCCAAGGTTTTTTGCCGGCATAGAATGTCGATTCGGGGAATTTCTCGGCGTAGGGAGCGACTATGTCATCCCCTGTGGCGCGGAGATAGAGCATATAATCAATCTTCTCGTTGTTGAGTCCTGCGGGATCATAGATATAACCGTCAGGGCCGGATATGGTCACAACTTTGGCACCAAGTTCGGTGGCTTTCAATGCGGCTCCCCATGCAACATTTCCGAATCCGGAGATAGCTATGGTCTTGCCCTTGATGTCCATGCCTTTTTTTGCAAGCATGCTCTGCACGAA
The DNA here is from genome assembly GCA_964438665.1 of uncultured Bacteroides sp. Lineage (GTDB taxonomy): Bacteria > Bacteroidota > Bacteroidia > Bacteroidales > Muribaculaceae > Paramuribaculum. The sequence continues at coordinate 31,640 of CAYTLU010000157.1, read as the reverse complement.
GTAGAGAGCTCCGAAGCCTGTAGCTTCAGGACGGATGCGAGATCCGCCGAATGACAGTGCCTTGCCTGTCATTGAACCGTCACATTCGTTGCATAGTTTTTTATACATGCCATACATATATCCTACTTCACGACCGCCGACGCCAATATCGCCTGCCGGCACATCGCGGTCAATGCCTATGTTTTTCCAAAGTTCAAGCATGAATGCCTGGCAGAAGCGCATGATTTCGGCATCGCTTTTTCCGCGAGGCGAGAAGTCGCTGCCGCCTTTGGCACCACCCATTGGAAGAGTGGTCAGTGCGTTTTTGAAAGTCTGTTCAAAACCCAGGAATTTGAGGATTGAGAGATTGACGGATGCGTGGAAGCGAATGCCGCCTTTATATGGGCCGATAGCATTATTGAACTGAACACGGTAGCCGAGGTTGGTCTGTACATTGCCATTGTCATCGGTCCATGTCACACGGAATGTCAGAATGCGATCCGGCTCAACCATTCGTTCAATGATTTTCGCTTTTTCAAATTCGGGGTGCTGGTTATAGACATCCTCTACACACATGAGCACTTCTTTTACTGCCTGAAGATACTCTTTTTCACCGGGGTGTTTGGCCTCTAGTGAATTCATGATAGTATTAATATCCATATAAATATTAATTTTGGTGTTTCTTGGTTGGTTAATGCTACAAATTTAACGAATAATATTAAAGATATTCCCTTAAAATAGGTTAAATTTTGGCATACTCATAGCATTTTGCTATTGATGAGGTGTAATATGCTCATTTATCGATCCTTTTCTCTATCTCGTTAATTGTTGCAAGTCGGTTGTCGGCAAAACCATTTTGTGTCAGGTGGTGTTAGAAAGATAAAGATAACCTGACAAAATTGCTTTAATATGGTGAACAAAGAAAGACAACGAAGAAATAACCGCACATCCGTTTGGGTTTCCATTGGAGCTGTGGTGCTGATTATCATACTTGTCATGTGGCTGACAGATGCAATGTTTCTTGGAGATACGGATGTCAGCGCACTGCCATAAATAAAAATCCCTGTCTCGCAAATGAAACAGGGATCTTTATATCTGTAATCGATACGCTTAGTTGGACGCTTTAGGCATACGACGCTCTTTGATGCGAGCTTTTTTGCCTGTCAGTGCGCGCAGATAGTAGAGTTTAGCACGGCGAACCTTGCCATACTTGTTGATTGTGATAGAGTCGATGAACGGTGATTCGATCGGGAAGATTCGTTCAACACCGATATTGTCGCTCATTTTACGCACTGTAAAGCGCTTTTTCGTTCCTTCACCCGAAATTTTGATTACCACACCACGATACTGCTGGATACGCTCCTTGTTACCTTCCTTGATGCGATAAGCCACGGTGATGGTGTCGCCCGGGCCGAATTCGGGATGTTTTTTGCCGGTTGCGAAAGCCGCTTCGGCAACTTTGATCAAATCCATTTCTCTTTATAAATTAAAATGTTAACATTAGCCGCAATATACGCAGGCCACGTTTCCTGCCAGAGATTACGGAATCGGGTGCAAAGTTAAGAAAAAATTTCCGAAATTTCATGGCAGTCAGTAAAAAATATTGCGAGAGGTTTAAAAATCACTGAAAACCCAATGTGATGTAATATAATAATATACGGAACCGGATATGTGTTTTTTGAATCAGGACAACATAATTGGCACGTAATTTGTTAAATCATTAAGCAGACCGGTGATAATGACTCCGGGAAACGATGTAGGTTTATATTTTATATATTATGAATTTCAATAATTTCACAATCAAATCGCAGGAAGCGATTCAGAAAGCATTTGAAATCACAAAGGCTAACGGCAATCAGGCTATTGAGCCTATCCATCTTTTGAAAGGTGTGTTCAGCGAGGGTGAGAGTCTCGTCAGATTCATTTTTGCGAAGGTCGGGGCAAACATCCCGCAGCTGGAGATGGCCGTTGATAAGGAACTGTCAACATTGCCGAGAGTGTCAGGCGGAGGAGAACCATATCTCAGCCGTTACAGTAATGATGTGTTGCAGCGTTCGCTTGATATTGCAAAAAAACAGGGTGATGAATATGTCACACTCGAAGCGTTGTTGATGGCGATTTTTGAGGTCGATTCTCCGGCATCTAAAGTGATGAAGGATGCCGGAATGGGGGCATCTGAGCTTAAAAGCGCGATTGAAGAGCTTCGTAAGGGCAAGAAAGCCACAGACCAGAGTGCCGAGGAGACCTACAATGCTCTCTCAAAGTATGCGATAAATCTGAATGCGCGGGCTCATGAAGGCAAGCTCGATCCGGTCATCGGGCGAGATGATGAAATCCGGCGAGTCCTTCAGATACTTAGCCGCCGGACAAAAAACAATCCGATGCTGATCGGCGAACCGGGTACCGGAAAAACCGCAATTGCAGAGGGACTGGCACAGCGTATAGTCAGAGGGGATGTTCCGGAAAATCTTCGGTCGAAGCAGATATTCTCACTCGATATGGGCGCACTGGTTGCGGGAGCCAAATATAAAGGAGAGTTTGAGGAGCGTTTGAAGGCAATAGTCAATGAAGTGACGCAGAGCGATGGCGAGATAATCCTGTTTATCGATGAAATTCATACTCTGGTCGGTGCAGGGAAAGGCGAGGGTGCGATGGATGCCGCAAATATCCTGAAACCAGCATTGGCACGTGGCGAACTTCGCAGCATCGGTGCGACAACGCTTGATGAGTATCAGAAATATTTTGAAAAGGATAAGGCACTCGAACGCAGATTCCAGAAGGTGATGGTCAATGAGCCTGATGAGATGAGCGCGATCGCCATTCTCCGAGGTTTGAAAGAGCGTTATGAAAATCACCATAAGGTCCGCATCCGTGATGAGGCGATAATAGCCGCAGTCCAGCTTTCCGAAAGGTATATTACCGACCGTTTTCTTCCGGATAAGGCCATTGACCTTATTGATGAAGCCGCGTCTAAACTTCGTCTGGAAATCGATTCCGTGCCGCAGGCGCTTGATGAGATCAGCCGCATGATTGCTCAGAAAGAAATCGAGCGCGAGGCGATAAAGCGCGAAGGTGATAACGCCAAAGTCCATGAGATAGAAAAGGATCTGGCTCAGATGCGTGAGGAAGAGAAGGAATATATGGCTAAATGGAAAGCTGAAAAGGGACTTATCAACCGCATCCAGCAAAATAAAATAGATATAGAGCAGCTTAATTTTGAAGCCGAGCGGGCCGAACGTGAAGGCGATTACGCGCGAGTGGCTGAAATCCGATATTCAAAGGTTCAGGAGAAAGAACGTGAGAATGTCGAGATACAGCAGCAGCTTAAAATGATGCAAGGCGAAAAAGCATTGATAAAAGAAGAAGTCGATGCTGAAGATATTGCCGATGTGGTTTCCCGGTGGACAGGTATTCCTGTCAATAAAATGGTTCAGAGTGAAAAGGAGAAGTTGCTGCATCTGGAGACGGAGCTGCATAAGCGCGTGGTTGGTCAGGAAGAGGCAATAACAGCTATCGCTGATGCAGTGCGCCGAAGCCGTGCCGGCCTGAATGACCCCCGCCGTCCGATAGGTTCATTCATATTTCTGGGCACTACCGGTGTCGGCAAGACGGAACTGGCAAAGGCACTGGCGGAATATCTGTTTGATGATGAGAATATGATGACACGTATCGACATGAGTGAATATCAGGAGAAGCATACGGTCAGCCGTCTTGTCGGAGCGCCTCCGGGATATGTCGGATATGATGAGGGCGGGCAATTGACGGAGGCCGTGCGACGCAAGCCGTACTCTGTTGTCCTTTTCGATGAAATTGAGAAAGCGCATCCTGATGTATTCAATATTCTCCTTCAAGTTCTTGATGATGGCCGCCTGACTGACAATAAGGGTCGGTTGGTTAACTTCAAGAATACTATAATCATCATGACATCAAATATGGGTTCGGATGTTATTCGCGAGAATTTTTCAAAAATGACTGATGAAAATCATGATGAGGTGGTTGAGAAAACAAAAAATGAAGTCCTTGACATGTTGAAACAAAGGATCAGACCGGAATTCCTCAACCGAATAGACGAGACAATCATGTTCACTCCGCTTAGCGAAAAAGAGATTGAGGAGATTGTCGGCTTGCAGATAAAAGGTATTCAAAAGATGCTTGCAGCCAATGGCGTTACGCTAGAGGTCACTCCTGCCGCCTTGAAATATCTTGCCGAGGAGGGTTACGATCCGGAATTCGGTGCAAGACCTGTCAAGCGCGCCATACACAGATTGGTGCTAAACCGCCTGTCTAAGGATATTCTTGCTCAGAAAGTTGATAAGGAACGTCCGATAGTGGTCGATATGCGCGATGGTAATCTCATTTTTACCAATTAATTGAAATTAACAGCGATTTTAGATGCGGTATCAGCCAGAATGAGTATTTTTACACTTTAGAAATGAAGTCCTAATAAATGATATTGTATTAATATTCACATTAAATACACATTTTGATATGAAAAAGATAGTATTATTTCTAATGATGTTGCCGATAGTGGCCAGTCTGTCATCGTGCAGTGATGATGACGATGTACCTCAGGTAAAGATCAGTTTTACTTATGAAAACGGATCGGTGGTGGATGATCAGGTCTATGTCGTAAAGCCGGACACGCTGATTGTCGCTTCCGTGAATGTAACGGCAGCGCGTCCGGATCATGTGGCAATCTGTGTCGGACCGGTCAACTATTGGCTCGATGGCCGTCCGTTAGGATCAGCGTTTATTGCTCCATTCGGGATAAAGATACCTTCAAAGCTCCTTGCCTCAGGGCAGCATACTCTCTTAGTCAATATGGGAGTGGCCGAAGAAGGGTATTCGCTGGCAACTGCGGTGACTTCCATAACTATAAACGTGGTTGATGACGCGGCGGATATACCGGCGCATCCGGACGTATCTACAAATCAAATGACCGTGCCATATCGGATTTAGCGTTTGGCGACCGATGCTCTGAACATACAACAGGCGCAGTAAAACAATGACGGAACCCAAAGCCAATATGCGGCATAGGATTCCGTCATTGTTGTCTGTTGATGCGGCTGACTAGTAGTCGTAGATCAGTTCATAGCTGTCAAGATACAGGACCGCACCTCGTCCGCCGGTGAAATAATCGCCGTATTTTGATGCCGAGGCTGTAACCATAATATATTTGGGCGTTCGGTCGGTTGCATTGTATTCCAGCGGGATATCAATGTCGATATAGTCGTTGATCGATACTCCGGATTGATACTGACCGTAGGCGATTACCTCGGGATTTGTTTTGGAGAACAGTTGTCGGTCACTCGGGCTTGTGCGAATTTCAAACGGCTCATTCCAGTCGCCAAGCGCACACCAAACGATGCATGTGTCCGGCTGTCCAAGCATATATTGGAAATCCGGATTTGACTTGCTGGCATCGGTGATTGGTGCAGTGGTGTATTTTATGCGCGCTTTCAGTTTGGTCGGACGCATGGTGAAAGGTCGGCCGAATGCCAGAACCCCATTTGTGCCAACCGTTTTGACGTAATCTCCGGCAAACAGGTTGCCTGACGCGATTTTCCCTAATATGGAGATGCCGACAAATTTCGTTTCAAGAACCGCTCCCGAATAGCCGGTAGGGGAGTCGTAGGCCTCTAATGGGAGTGTGTTACTGTTGCCCAATGTGGCTGCACCTTTATTTCCGGTTGACCAGAAAGATTCTCCATCCTGACTCCACGGGCACCATACTTTTCCGTCAAGCCACCATTGCGAGAAATCGGAGTTTGGCAACTGAGTGGCAACTCCGGTGGTGAATTCAACTTCAGCACTGTTGTCATTATCGCTTGTGGCGCGCACCAGATAGGCCGTCTGCGCATCAAGGTGGATGAGTCGCAATGTGAAGCTGCCGCCATTGTGAGTGATCCATTCGGCAGGAGCGGCAATCCAATCATTGTCGGAGGCATCGGCACGACGGTATTCAAATCCGTTAGTCTTTCCTTCCTCGGCATTGGCATATACCCACGCTACGTTGGTCCATGCATCCACGCGTTCAATCTCAACGCTGACTTCGGTCTGCTCGATAGACAGAGTCCATTCTGTATCCCGATCGTATTCGCTTACGATTATCTTAACAGGTTGTGTAAAGTCAACATGCTGTCCGATGATGTCAGGTGTCATTGTCGCGGATGGTCCGGCGAGTTTGAGAGTCCTGACTGTGATGTTGTCAAGCGGTTGCCCGGTCGGCACAAGCGCTTTTGCTGTGTGGTTCTCGATATCTATAACGGCTGTGCCTATCTGGGAGGCGACAGTGAAATAACGCTCTATTGTCTGTGTCGCCCGAATAGTCCATGTCCGGATGTGGTCGTAACGCTGGAGTTTGAACTCGACAGGCGCTGTCAGGTCCAGCGGCGATTCAAATAATTCGGGGTCAAGACATGTTGTCCCATCTGCGAATTTCACGTCGATAACCGTTACATTTCTGATATCGGCCCATTCGGTAAGGTTAATTGTTATAGTGCTGTTGATCGAATCAATCTCGACCGGACCTGAAATCAGGTCATGACCATCAGAGTCTGAACTCTTGACCTCAAAGGAGTCAACGTTGGGCATTACCCAAGGGTAAGGCAAATCGTTGGATATGCAGGCGGAAAATGCAACGGCGGCAAATATGGCATACACCGTGCGCAATCCGAATAATTTTTTAAATGTGAACACCGATTCCAAAATTTATATTGAACAAATTGAATTTAAAGTTGGCTCCGCTGCTGAAGCGAGATCCTTCTTCCACACCGTCAGTGGTCTGCTTCTCGTTGCGCAGATGAACACCGAATACTCCGAATGAGACATTGAAGCTCAGATTGTCCATTATGAATACACATACACCCGGGCTGAAATTGAGAGCTACCTCCGTCAGATCTGTGCGCGTGTCGCGGATGTTGTCGTTATAGGGACGCTTGAAACGCGAGGAGCCGCTTGCAAAAGACAGACAAGCCTCATTGAAAACAGCGAATCGCTTTGCGCGTCCGATGCCGACATAGTTACGGTAGAACAATCCGATTGAATATTTTGAGGAATAATAACTGATGTCATGGATGTCAAAGCTCAGATCCTCGCCGAAATTGACGGCAAGCCGACCGAGATCAGCCTCCGAACGAGTATAGTCAAATTTCAAACCGACACTCTGATTGTGGCGGAAAAAGTAAGCGACCGATGGGCGGATAGCGTATTGTTTGCCGTTGAAATCAAAATTTTCAAGGGCTTGCAGTATTTCGACATCGTCCGCGTCAAAAGATCCGTATGATGCCATAAGGTCAAACGACCATTGCTTGGCGGGAATAAACAGGTAGTTGAACAGACCGCGGTCATATCGTCCGAAATTGCGGTCCTTTAAGATAAGGTTGACAGTGTCGTTGCCAACGATCACTTTCTCATCCATCTCCGGATGATGGATTCTGCCCTTGACAATTGGTTGGGACGCTTTGCGCAAAGTGTCGGCAGTCTCCGTGGCATGTGCCGTCAGACCAATAGAGACTATCAATAGAAAAATTATACGTTTCATGCTCATAATCATTATAGGTAAAACGCCATGCCAAACTGGACGGAAAACAGATTGATTTTAAAATTGGCATTGTGGGTGTTTCGGTGCGACACTTTTACTTGGTTAGTAGTCGATTTTGTATGAGTGTAACCGAATCCAAGCACACCGATGCTCACCTCTATTGCCGAATAGTTGTTGAGAAACATAATGAGACCCGGTGTCAACCCGACATTCAGCGAGAAGTTTTTCTCATAGGTCCCTTCCATGTGCCGGTTGGCACCATCTCCGCCGGTGTAGTTTGAGAATTTTGACTGTCCGCCTCCCAAAGTCAGTTGAAACTCATTGAAGATTCCGAAGCGGTGTGTGTCACCAAGGGATATGTAGTTTCGGAATGCGCCGGTTGCAAAGTAGTTGGAGCGGATCGAATAGACATTGTCGGCATCGAACGTTGTTTCCGAGTCGAGGATCAAAGATCCGGCTTCAAGTGTCGTTTTGCTGCGTTCATATCCGAATTTCAATCCGGCGGCCAAATTGTCTTTGAAAGCATAGAGGGCCATCGGAGTGATTTTAAAAGAATATGTATCGCCGTTGATTTTTTCAAACACAAAGAAATTGTAATTGTTTTGATCGCTCATGGAATATCCGACGCTGACCCCGGTTATCCATTGCCCTTTGGGAATGAATGACACTTGTTGCAAATCACGTTTGAACACTTCCTGTGCTCCGGCTGTGGGCGAAATCAGCGCCACTGTGGTTGCAAGCAAAGTCATTACTCTCGAAATTTTGCTCATGTTTAGGTTTATATTACAGATTGGTTATTAGTTATATCTTTATCAGTATGAGAATGTCAGGTTATCAATCCAAAGCGTGGAGCCGAGGGAGGTCGAAGTCTCCGGATTCGGGAAAGTGATGATTCCGGCAGATTCCTCAGCTATAGATCCGGTTGTGTCCGATGATGAAATCATAAGTTTCAGCCGGGTTGCTTTGATGCCGAATCTCTCATAGACAATGGGTATGTTGAATGCCGTGTAGCTTGTCGCGGCAGCAAGTTTCTTATTGGCGTGAGAAATTACAATTTCCGAGCCATTTATGATGCCTATGACTTCAATTGTTATCAGCGCGCAGTCAGACTGGTTGGAAACGCATGGAATATATCTGTAGTGTCCGTTTAGTGAAGATGGCCGAGATCCAAAAGGAATCCCCTCGTTATAGCTTTCTTTCATTTTTACAGGATCGAATCTGTATTCTCCGAGGAAAATTTTTCCGGCAGCACGGTTGGCGATGTCGGGTATGTGCTTGGAATAATTTGTATATGGCATCTCACTTTGCCGGTAGTCCGGGATTTCCTGTCCGTTGATATCCCAAGCTGTTGTCTGCAAGCATACGGCATACGCTCCTTCGGTGCAGTCCATTATGGAATATGTCGATGGCTGCATATACCAAGTGTTATGATTGGCGGCTGACAAGCAGAATGTCTTGGCATTGACATTGGCCCATCCTTTGGGAATGAATTGGTCGTAGGTCGCATAGTTCTGTTGGTTGAAAATGTCAACGATATTCTGCGAATATCGGCCTCCTGACGGCAGATTCTTGTAGCGGATGCCTTTATCGATTTTTTCAAAACTACCATTTGGAACGCCCAGAGCGCGTTCGGTCAAAAATTTTACACTTTTGGTGAAATGACCTTCGGCGGCAATATTGTCATATAATGTAGCCTTGATATCGTAGCGTGTGTTTTCCTTCAGACTTCCGACAATGATCAGTCCCATGTCTGGTTCTCGCCTGACATATATTGTCGGCTGGGAATTCACATAAATATTCGCTAATGAAGTTATAATCGGGATGAGATCCTGATCGTCTGCATTTATCCGAACAACTGCAAGTTGCGCGTATGCGTCAACTTCAAGAGAGAATTCGGGCGAGACAAAATTGATTGTTTGCCGTGCTTTCTCTTCCCCGCAATACATAATTCTGATTTCAGCATGCGGCGATGCTATTTCTTCTACATGGAATTGCAGCTCCCATTCTCCATCATGGTCAGGCCGTCGGGTGACGGATGTTATATCCAGATTTTCCCATGTGCCGTCTGCCGGATTTTTGATGTCAATCTCAAGGTTGTCCTTAATGTCACCTGACCGGCAAAGAATGATTGCTTGAGCCGTGTTTATCCCCATCAGGATATCGGATATTGAGATTACGGATAAGTCAACCGGCTTGACATCGATTTGCAGTTGGAGGGGTCCGGAAAGTTTGCCGTTCCTGCCGGTTGCCATTAATGAGAATGATGCTTGTCCGTAGGCAGATCTCAGGTGTTTTATGGCATCAGTAAAATCGACCGATGTAATATTATTTCCCGATCCGGTCATTTTAAATCCAAGAGATTTCATTTCGGAAAGCGTTTCGGCGTCAATTTCGGTCAGATCGATTTCCTCCGGCCATCCTTGAAATATGAGAGAGGGCGCCAGAGTGGTCAATATCAGGGCTGACGCTTTTTCTCCGCTTATTTCCATGGACATACGGTTGACCGGGGTATCTCCTTCAAAAATAGAGAGGGGTGTTTTGTCAGAGAACCCGATTGGGGTCAGTGAGGGCGCTTTGGAACTCAGAAATTCCGGCGAGATTTCGATTTTCGTATCAACCGGGGTCTGCCGATCAAATGAAACTGTTATTTCGTGATGGCCTGATTGATTGATTTGTGCATCTATGACAGCATTGTAAAGCGATCCTTCTGCCGCATTTTCAATACAGGCGGCAAGAAATTCGGCATGTTGTCCATCTGCGGTTGTGATGTCTAAGAAGATTGAGACCGTTCCCGGCCGAACATACAAAAGTCTATCCTCATCCGGCTCAAAGTTGAAATACCTGCCGCCATTAGCGTGTACGATAGCTTTTGAATTAGAGAAGGCAGATGTGAAATCGGAAGTGAATGAGATGTAAAGGATGGTATTTGACAGATGACAGTCGATATTCGCTTCCGCCGTTTGTCCGCTCAACATTGCAATTTCCGTTGAGCCGTAGAAATACGGAGAGTCAAAGCCCTCTCCACTTTCCGGTCCGTAAAATGCCTCGACAATATATATCCCCGGACGGTATGGCTCGCGAAGCGGATATTCGGCAATGGATGGCCATGTCGATGTGTATAATCCGTCAGAACTCGTAACCCGAAGTTTCATGTCGTCTGATGTGGGGGGATTTTGGATGATTCCACTGTTGACAGGTCCGGTTGCCGTATTGACGGTTGCATCTACCGTTACCGTAGGAGTCAGCAAAGACGACCCGGATCGGATTTCATCTGTGTCAGTATCGCATGCTCCTGCAATTATGACGGTCAAAGTTATAATCGCATAGACACCAATATATTTGAATATCTTCCTCACAAAATACTATTTCACAAGCCTGCAACCGGCAGTTGCATCTATTGTTGTATGACGAGTTCAGCAGCAAAAAATTTTTGTAAAGGTAGTATATTTTTGTATAATATTGTGCATTGGCTTCTGTTTTTTTGATTATCTTTGTTCCTGATTAAACGATGTAGCGATGAAAAGATTGTTTGTTTTTGTCATGGCGGCTGCAGTCGCCGGATTATGTTCTGTCCGGGCTTTCGATTTGAAGGATGCACTGAAAGGTTTGAAAAATAACGGCGGATCTACGGAAGATGCGATTACCGGAGCATTGGGAAATATCTTGTCAACAGATAAACTTGAGGTTTCGCAGTTGGAGGGGAATTGGTCATATTCTGCTCCGGCGGTGACTTTTGCAAGCGATAACCTTCTGAAAAAGGCCGGTGGCGCAGCGGCTTCAACAATTATTACCGATAAGCTCGGCTCGCTTTACAAGACTGCGGGGCTGACCAATATGACCCTTAAAATAGACAACACCGGAGCTTTCGAGATGAAGCTAAAAAGGCTGACTCTTAAAGGGACGATTGCTCCGATGGAAAAGGAGGGGAGTCAGGCGAATTTTGAGTTTAATTTTAATGCCGGGTCTCGCAAGATCGGGAAAATGAATGCGTATGTCGAGAAGAGTGTGACCGGCATTATGAAAGTCACATTCGATGTTTCAAAACTTATTTCGATAGTTGAGAGTGTCAGCAAGATTTCCGGCAATTCAACGCTTAAAACGGTATCTTCGGCGCTGAGCAGCTATGATGGTCTGTGCGCCGGATTTGAGTTGAAAAAATAATTGTGTGTTTTCAGCCTCGATAGTAACATATAAAACGCCTGACGATGAATTGCGCGGTTGTCTTGAATCTTTGTCGGGCAGCGGTGTTTCGGAAGTTTATGTTATAGATAATTCCGGCAGTCAGGCGACCCATCGACTTTGCAATGATTTTCCACAGGTCAGATACATATCGTCAGCAAACATAGGATATGGGGCGGCGCATAATATAGCTATGCGCAGGAGTCTGGATGCCGGGAAAGGCTATCATCTTGTGCTGAACCCGGATGTGCTGTTTGCCCCAACATCGGTTCGCGCGCTTGTTGATTATATGGAATCCAACCGGGATGTAGGCATGGTTCAGCCCAAGATTGTCAATCCTGACGGTTTGCTGCAATATACCGTGCGCAGACTCCCGACACCGTTTGATGTGTTTATCCGGCGTTTTCTTCCGAAATCATGGTTTGCCGGACGCAGAATGCGTTATGAACTTCGCAATGTTGATCATGAAAAGCCTTTTAATGTTCCATATCATCAAGGCAGCTTTATGCTGTTGCGGTGCGGTGCGTTGAAGGAAGTGGGGCTTTTTGACGAACGTTTTTTTATGTATCCGGAGGATATTGATCTAACACGCCGTATTCATGAGAAATACCGGACAATGTATTCTCCGTTGGCAACCGTTGTCCATGCTCATCGGGCCGAGTCATACCATAACCGGCGTATGACATGGATTCATATAAAAAATATGATTCTTTATTTCAATAAATGGGGATGGATCTTTGACAATAAGCGTTCGGAATTTAACCGTAGGCTTGATTCATTGTAGCCCATTGCTCTTCCGCCACTATAGGCGGCCTTGATCGGCATAAGAATAGAATCCTGTCGGACTCACTATCAGATGGTCTATAATCTTGATGTCTATAATCTCACCTGCTTTTTTCAATTTCTGTGTCAGGGAATCATCCTGAATGGAGGGCTGCAGGTTCCCAGATGGATGATTGTGGGCCAGAATGATGCAGGATGCAAGATGTTCGATTGCGCGCTTCATGACGATTTTCGGTTCGACAACTGTTGCGGCAGTTCCGCCACGGCTGATACATTCCATTGCCACAATGCGGTTTGTGCGCGAGAGCAGTATTGCCCAAAATTCTTCAGTAGGAAGATTCTCCAGCTGTTGCCGGATTGCATTATAAGCATCGGTTGATGACGTGATTTGCGGTTTGCTGTTCTCTTTGACATCCTTTCTGCGTCCGCCAAGTTCAAGTGCGGCAGCGATTGTAATGGCCTTTGCCGGGCCAATTCCCTTGAAGCGCGAACACATGTCGCGTATCGAGGTCTGAGCCATTGCGCTTAATGATTTGCCGCAGGCATTGTAGATTTCCCGACTGAGTTCTATCACCGATTTGCCCGGAAGTCCGCCACCAAGCAAGATAGCAATAAGTTCGGTGTCGGAAAGCGTGCGAATGCCATGTCGCAACGCTTTTTCACGCGGCTTGTCATCATCGCTAAGGTCGGCTATGCGCAGCGACTTGTTTTCTGTATGTGGATCGGTTTTTGTCATTTCCCTTTACGGATAGCTATTTCCTCATCGATATTCCGTCCTCTCCGAAGAATGATTTTTGTGAAGTAGGCTTTTATGAATCCGGTTCCATATCCGGCGATCTGGATTACTGAGGCCGGAATTGCGCGAATGGCTATATCAAGGGATTTTGTCGATAGAAATGCGGCTATGAATAATGCCAGAATATATACTCCGATTGGCAACAGCCACCACGGTGATACAAATATTCCTGCCCAAATCAGTATTATACCGATTATCACGGCAAGGGCCGGAAGCGTGTGGACCAGTTTCATGGAATCGGGGTAGAGGAGTTTAAGCGTTATCCGCGACATCCCGAATACATGAACCTGCCGCCAGAATTTTTTCAGGTCGATCCTCCGTTTGTGATACACCGAAGCTTCGCGTATGAGACCGATAGAAAAACCGGCCTGACGGATTCGTGTGCTCATGTCTATGTCTTCCGAGAACATTTCCCTGAATCCGCCGACTTGTTCATAGACTTCTCGCGAGTAGCCCATGTTGAACGAACGCGGAACGAATTTCTCAAGCTGCACTTTACCGCCACGAATTCCTCCTGTGGTGAGGAATGAAGTCATGGCAAAGCTTATGGCTTTTTGTGTCGGTGAAAATGATTCGTGGGCGGCATCCGGGCCTCCGAAGCAGTCAAGATGGTGTTCCGACAGCGATTTGTCGAGAATGCGGAAATAGTTTTCAGGAATGACGCAATCGCTGTCGAAAAAGATGAGATATTGTCCGCCGGAACGCTCAATCCCATAATTGCGTGCGATTGAACGCCCTTCGTTTTCTTTGTAATAATATTTTACATTGAGTTTTCCGGCATATTTATCGACTGCTTCCTTGCATGGTTCGGTAGAACCGTCCTCAACGATTATCACTTCAAAGTCGTCATACGTCTGCGCTGCAAGACTCCGAAGCAGATCCTCGACTTCGCCTATACGGTTATAGACCGGAATGATTACTGAATATTTAGGCATATCGTTAGATTTAGGGCGTTATGACATTCGTGATTCGTAGTCTTCATATGTGAATTGGCGAAGGATACGGCAGTCTCCATCTCTATCTGCCATCGCAATCGATGGATGCTGTATGCCATTGAACATATTGGTCTTGACAGTAGTGTAGTGGTTCATGTCCTCAAACCGCAGACGATCTCCGGGTTTGAGCGGGTTGGCAAAAGACCAGTCGCCGACATAGTCTCCGCTTAGACATGAATTTCCTCCCATGCGGTAGGTGGGTAGTGTCGGGTCTGCTTCTACGCTTTCGGTGATGGTCGGTCTATATGGCATTTCAAGACAATCAGGCATGTGGCAGGCAAACGAGGCGTCAATAATGGCAGTCTTTACGCCTTGATTCTCAACAATGTCAACAACAGAAGTCACGAGATCGCCGGTCCGCCATGTAAAGGCTGATCCCGGTTCGAGAATCACGCTCAGATTCGGATAGCGGCGGCGGAAATCGGAGAGCAGCCGGATCAGCTGTTCGATGTCATATCCGGCGCGTGTCATGAGATGGCCTCCGCCCATGTTTACCCATTTCAAATCAGGAAGAAATTCCCCGAACTGCTCTTCAAAAGCAGCAAGAACCTTTTGAAGATCAGAGACATCGGATTCGCACAATGAGTGAAAATGCAGACCTTCTACACTTTCCGGCAACCGGTCGTCGATCATATTGCGGGTGACTCCGAAGCGAGAGCCGGGGAGAGCCGGATTGTAGATGTCTGTTTCGATTACGGAGCATTGGGGATTGACCCTCAATCCCGGACTGACACCGGCGGCTATGGCGCGTGGTGCGAATCGTTCGAACTGACTGAGTGAATTGAAAGTGATATGAGAAGATCCCTCCAGAAAGGAAGATATTGTTTCTTCGGTATATGCCGGGCAGTAGCTGTGGGCTTTTGTCCCGAGGTGTTTGCATCCGAGTCTCAGTTCGTTGAGCGATGATGCCGTAAATTTGAATCCGAATTCGCGCATCGGTCCAAACGACTTCCATAAGGCGTTTGCCTTGAAAGCCATTATAATCTCTACTCCGGCACGATGGCGCACACTGTCGATCAACTCCAAGTTATGACGCAGTTTGTCTTCGTAAACTATATAGTAGGGCGTTTTCAGATCGGATTCTTTCATTTTTTAACTTATTTGATGATGGAGAATCGGGCGAATTTAAGCAAAAGCACTCTCGAACCAACTTCTTCGAATGACACCGTTATGCGCGGATCGGCATGAGTGGTGTCAATGGCGGTTATGATTCCCGCTCCGAATCGGGTATGCTCAATATGCATTCCTTCGTTTAGCTCAGTCACATCATGAACTCCTTCCGGTTTGTTTCCAATATTTTGGTTTGTCTGCATTGGAGCGGGGGATTGTGGTGCATATAGCGGCGTTTCAACCGTCTCTTTTCGCTGGTGGGGCGTGGAATATGGCTTGGAATGATAAGATTCTTTATAAGAGGCGAAAGATGGCGGCGGAGTGCCGATGCTTGTGCCTGTGGCAAGTTTCAGATAGCGTCTGTCAATGTCGCGCAAGAAACGTGATGGAGAGGTGGTGCATGTAGTGCCGTTGCGATAGCGGCTGGAGGCGTAGCTGATCATGCAGTGGTTCTTGGCACGTGTTATGGCAACATAAAGAAGCCGACGTTCCTCTTCAATTTCATTTATAGAGTTGTTGGCCATAGCAGACGGGAATAAATCCTCTTCCACGCCAACTATGAAAACGTTTTTGAATTCCAGTCCTTTGGCCGCATGCACGGTCATCATTGTGACACGTTCCTGAGCCAGTCCGTCATCATCCGTGGTGTCCTGGTCGGTGGCAAGTGATACTTCCCCAAGGAAACCACCCAAAGACAGATCATCGCTACCTTCCTCAGTGCGTGTTTCAATAAATTCCTTTACACCGGCCATCAATTCATTGAGGTTTTCTTGTTTTGACAGATTTTCGGGAGTTGTGTCAGATAGCAGCATAGTCAGCAATCCGGTGCGGGAGATGATGAGTCGCGCGACTTCAAGTGCATTTTGACCCGATTTATTAGCTGAAATAAAACATTCAATCAGAGTCTGAAAATCAGAGATTTTTCGTCTCGTTCCTGTATTAAGACCCAATGATTGGAGTGAATCAGGCTCGCAGATAACAGCCCAAATGCTGACTTTTTGATCGATTGCCGCACGCATAAGTTTCCTCATTGTGGTGTCTCCGATCCCTCTTGCCGGGAAATTTATGATACGCTTCAATGCTTCATCATCATCGGGATTGATCGATAGCCGGAAATATGCTATTGCGTCTTTCACCTCTTTGCGTTGGTAGAATGACAGCCCGCCATATATGCGGTAGGGGATGTTGCGTTTGCGCAGTGATTCTTCAAGCACACGGCTTTGTGCATTTGTCCGATATAAGATGGCGAAATCCTCATAGCTGTCATGAGTGTGCATTTTCAGCTGAGAAATGCGGTTGGCCACCAGATAGCCCTCCTCAAAGTCGCTGTAACTCTGCACGACTTCAATTTTTGAGCCGACATCGTTGGTTGAGAACACATTTTTCTTTATCTGCTGTGTGTTTTTTTCTATCAGGGAGTTTGCGGCATTTATGATGTTTTGTGTCGAGCGGTAGTTATGCTCAAGCTTGAAGATTCTTAATGAAGGGTAACCGTTTTTCAGGTTAAGTATGTTTGCTATATTAGCCCCGCGAAACGAATATATACTTTGGGCATCATCGCCGACAACGCACAGATGTTCGTTTGCACTGCATAGTTGCGATATGATGACATGTTGGGCAAAATTCGTGTCTTGATACTCATCTACAAGGATATATCTGAAAAAATCCTGATAATGATGAAGCAGGTCGGGGTTGTCGCGCAGCAATATGTTGGTGTAGTATAGCAAATCATCGAAATCCATAGCACCGGATGTGAAGCAGCGGTCACGGTAGATGCGGTAGATGAGATAGATTTCCGGTCTGCGCGAACGCTTGTCTTGTTCCATGACATCACGGAGCGTTGCGTATTTTTCGGGCGAAACCAGAGCGTTTTTTGCTGAAGATATGGCTGATAGCACAACATTCGGTTTATAGATCTTGTCATCCAGACATAGGTCCTTTATGATTGTTTTTACAAGCGATTTGCTGTCGGACGTGTCATATATTGTGAAATTGGACTTGTATCCGATTCTGTCAGCGTTTTGCCGTAGAATCCGTGCAAAAATCGAGTGGAATGTTCCCATCCAAATTCGCGATGCCGTTTTTGAGCCTACAAGTGTCTCGATACGTTCGCGCATTTCGCGTGCAGCTTTGTTTGTGAACGTCAGAGCCAATATGCGCCAAGGCTCGTAGCCATGTCGCAACAGATGAACAATCTTGTAGGTCAGCACGCGTGTTTTGCCTGAACCGGCACCGGCAATCACCAGTTCCGGCCCATCAGTGTAAACAACGGCATCACGCTGCTGCGGGTTTAGAAGTTCCAGATAGTTATCTAAAGAGTCATCAGATGCGCTCATCCTGAGAATTCATAATCTGTTCAACCGACAAAGGTAGATAAAAAACACGATTTTTTTCTAAATTTGCAGCCGAAATAAAATAAGGATGAGATATGGATATACAGTCAATCGCGATAGCAGATTTCAATTATGACTTGCCTGATGAGCGGATTGCCAAGCATCCGCTGGCTGAGCGCGACCACTGCAAGCTGCTTGTCAGATTTGCCGATGGCCGTCTGGAAGATCATCGTTTCGATGAAATCGCATCCTTGCTGCCTGATGATACGTTGCTTGTCTATAACAATACGCGCGTCATCAATGCACGTCTCAGATTCCGTAAAGAGTCGGGCGCATTAATTGAAATCTTCTGTCTGGAGCCTGAATTGCCACGCGATTATGCACTGTCATTTGCATCAACGGAATCGTGTTCGTGGATGTGTTTTGTAGGCAATTCCAAGCGGTGGAAAGAGGGACGACTGTCTATGCCTGTCAATGTCGATGGGCTTAGGGTTGAACTTTATGCCGAAAGGGCGGAGAGGCTTGACAATGGTTCGATAGTCCGGTTTTCATGGAATAACAGCCTGGTCACGTTTTCTCAGCTGATTGAAGCTGCCGGAGAAATACCGATACCCCCATATCTCAACCGCAGTTCCGAGGAATCTGACTCGACCGACTATCAGACTGTCTTTTCACGTGTGGAAGGGTCAGTTGCCGCTCCTACTGCCGGTCTGCATTTTACGCCCGAAGTTCTGTCGGATATTGACAAAAGGGGAATTGACCGGATGGAGGTGACACTTCATGTCGGTGCGGGCACGTTTCAGCCGGTGAAAAGCGACAGGATAGGGGAGCATCGGATGCATAGCGAGTTTATTGCCGTGCCGCGTGATGTCATAGAAGCAGTTGCACGTAACGACAAGCGTGTGATAGCCGTCGGAACAACATCGGTGCGCACCCTCGAAAGCCTGTATCATCTTGGGTGTATGGCAAATGACGGCATGTCGATGGATGAGGTTCCCCAATGGTATCCTTATGATGACAACCATCCGGATATGACGGTGGCGGATTCTTTCAATGCGTTGTTGAACTATCTTGACAGCCGAGGACAGACCGTGTTGTATGCATCAACGCGTATAATTATCGCTCCCGGCTATCGTTATCGAGTGGTTAAAGGAATGGTGACAAACTTCCATCAGCCGCAATCGACATTGCTGCTGCTTGTGTCGGCATTCACTGGCGGCGACTGGCGTAAAATGTATGACCACGCAATGGCTTCCGGCTACCGTTTCCTGAGCTATGGCGATGCTCAGTTGTTGCTTTGACGAGCAGTAGGAATGTCGATGGTTTCACGATGTTCCACGAGTTATTAACAATAACGCCCTTTTATCAACATTTAACTCAAATTAGAGGCTGCCGGCTTTTCTTAATGCGCAAAATGTGATTACTTTGTACTCCACAAACGCAACACATTTTTTGTATGGGTAAAATCATAGCAATTGCGAATCAGAAAGGTGGTGTAGGCAAAACCACCACAACAATAAATCTTGGCGCATCTTTGGCCTCCGAGGGGAAGAAAGTACTGATTATAGATGCAGACCCGCAGGCAAACGCAACATCGGGATATGGCATCAAACCGGAGGATATGTCATCCTCGATATATGAATGTCTTGTCGATGACTATCCTCTGGCGGGTTCACAGGTGGCCACCTGCATGGAAGGGCTTGATCTCATCGGATCCAGAATAGACCTTGCCGGAGCGGAACTGGAGCTTATCAACCGCCCCAATCGAGAAAAGGTGATGGCAAATCTGCTTAATCCGATTGCTCCGTTATATGATTATATTTTGATTGATTGCTCGCCTTCTCTCGGGCTGATTACGGTCAATGCTTTGACGGCGGCCAATTCCGTTATCATTCCTGTTCAGGCAGAATATTTTGCGCTTGAAGGTATAACCAAACTTATCAATACCATTCGTATTATCAAGCCGAAGCTCAATCCCGGACTGGAAATCGAGGGATTTCTTCTGACAATGTATGACGCTCGTCTCCGTCTGGCCAATCAGATTTATGAGGAGTTGAAGAGTCATTTTGGCGATATGGTGTTCACAACGGTTATTCCGCGTAATATCAAATTGAGCGAAGCTCCGTCGCATGGCCTTCCGGCATTGCTCTATGACCCGGATAGCCGTGGCGCGACATCCCACACTGCTTTGGCGCGTGAAATAATATCTCGTCACCGCCGTCAGTCCAAGGGAAAGTAAAAAACAAACATATCTTAACCATAAAAATCTGCAATGGTACAGCGACGCAATGCTTTAGGCCGTGGTCTCGGCTCGTTGATTTCGATGGATGACGTTCCTGCACGCGGGTCATCAGCAATCAATGAAATCTCTCTCGAACAGATATCCCCCAATCCCGATCAGCCGCGAACATCCTTTGATGAGACTGCGCTGGAGGAACTGGCGGCTTCCATACGTGAACTCGGTATAATACAGCCGCTTTCACTCAGAAAGGTAGGACCGGATTCATATCAGATCATAGCGGGGGAGCGTCGATACCGCGCCGCCAAGCTTGCCGGGCTTGCTACCGTGCCGGCATATATACGTTCGGTCAACGAAACCGAACTGACGGAGATGGCTTTGATCGAGAATATTCAGAGAGAGGATCTGAATGCCATTGAAATTGCGCTGACGTTTAAGAAGCTTATTGACCAGTATTCGCTTACGCAGGAGCGGTTGAGTGAGCGCATAGGCAAAAAGCGCGCTACAATTGCCAACTTCCTCCGCCTGTTGCGTCTGCCGGCTGAGGTACAGTTGGGTCTGCGTGACAAGCGGGTGGACATGGGTCATGCCAGAGCTTTGCTTTCAATAGAAGATCCGACATTGCAGCTGAAGATATATAACCAAATAATCAAAGAGGGTCTTTCTGTGCGCCGCGTTGAGGAATTGGCCAAATCATATAAAGACGGTGTTTCCATTCCGGAGAAGAAAAAATCCGATAAAAAGACCAGTCCTGAGTTTGACATATTGGGTGATCACATGTCGAAACGGTTCAATCTTCCGGTTTCGTTTTCATGCGGCAAGACAGGCAGTGGGAAAATCACATTTTCATTCCGTAATGAGAGTGAACTTGAAAGATTAATTGCTATATTTGACGGAGTAAAGCCAAACAACGATTGATTCTTGATGAATTAATCGTGCCGCGTCGGGCTGTAAGCGGCTGATGTGTATTGGTTTAAGCCAAAAATAAACGCAGTGCAGAATTTTAACAAAAATTGGCAAATTATGAGCAAAATGGTTGTCGGCATCATCGTTTTGGTGTCGTTAACACCATTTAATGTTTTTTCAGCCAATCCCCGAAAGCCGGTGCATCCGGTCAGAACCGAGCGTCGGGTAAAATCTGCGGCAGCCAATCGTCAGCAGACTTCGGAGATTGTTCCGGATTCTATTGATGGTTCGGTCAATGTTTCGGTCGTAACAGCGGAGAATAAAGCGTTTGAGCCTTCAACTGTCGGGATGGATTCGATGGCAATCATACCGGAAGATCCAATCGAGCTTGTCAATCCGGTTGGAGCGGATAACCTTTTTGCGGATGGAACGATAACAGATACCGTTCCGGTTGATGCAAAAAAGGTTTTTGTCCCGGATCCGACAAAAGCCGTATGGTATTCGGCTCTGTGTCCCGGATTAGGTCAGATTTATAACAGACGCTATTGGAAGCTGCCAATTGTCATCGGAGGTTTTATGGGGCTTGGTTACGGCGCGTCATGGAATAATTCGATGCTGTCTGATTACACTCGGGCCTATTATGATCTGATGGATAACGATCCATCGACAAAAAGCTATATGGATTTTTTCCCGCCAACTACATCGGAAGATTCGTTGAACCGAACTTGGCTTGAAAGGACTCTGAAAAACAGAAAAGACTATTTCCGCCGCAACCGCGATCTATGTATAATAGGTATGGTAGGGGTTTATCTGATAGCTGTTGTCGATGCTTATGTGGATGCATCATTGACAAATTTTGATATCTCTCCGGATCTGTCTATGCAGGTCGCACCGGCGTTGTTGCAAGATCAGGCCAGTCCATATCCGGCTCTGGGAGTGCAATGGGCAATTAATTTTTGAACCAAAACTAGACATATGTCACGACTATATAAAATATACACAACAGCAATTCTCGGGCTGGCTTCGCTGACAGTCTGGGCCGGACCTTCTATCTTGGATATCAAACATTCGATCACGGATGACAATATCGTGCCTCCGGAGAGTTTTGAGACGGAAGCCCGCAGACTGGAAGAAAGTTTCTTTTTTAAACACTACGCAGTCCCTTCTGTCGATGATACAAAACATCATAGCGGCAACGCCAAGGAATATGAGGAGCTTTTGGCGAAGCTTCCTGTCGAGATTGAGATGCCCTATAATGCTGTTGTAGGCAAGTATATCGACATGTATCTTGAACGCAAGCGCCAGCTTGTGTCCGATATGCTTGCACTGCATAACTATTACAGCAAGTTTTTCATCGAGGAGCTGATAAAGGAAGGCCTTCCTCTGGAGTTGCAATATCTTCCGGTGATAGAATCGGCAATTAACCCAAATGCGGTGTCGCGTGCCGGAGCGACCGGACTATGGCAATTTATGGGGCCAACCGCCAAAGGGCTTGGCATGGAGGTCAACTCGCTTGTCGATGAACGCCGAGATCCACGCGTGTCATCCAAATATGCAGCAAAATATCTTAAACAGCTCCACGCGATCTATGGCGACTGGTCGCTTGCCATTGCTGCTTACAACTGTGGGCCGGGCAATGTCAACAAAGCCTTGCGCAGAGCCGGCGGCGGTAAACTTGATTTTTGGGAAATTTATAATTATCTTCCTACGGAGACACGCGGATATGTGCCGGTGTTCATCGCGGCCAATTATGTGATGAACTATCATGGACGTTACGGAATCAAACCTACGGTGGTCAAGCAACAACTGGTTACAGATACCGTGCAGGTCAGTGATCGTGTACATTTCAAGCAGATCGCCGAGGTGCTCCAGATCCCTATTGAGGAAATCAGGATGTTGAATCCGCAGTTCCGCAAGGATATTATTCCCGGTGACCATCATCCTTATATGCTGACGCTTCCTTCACAAAAGGCATTGAGCTATACTGTCAGTGAGAGTGCCATTCTTGCTTATGACGCTGACAAATACCGCAATCGAACAACGGTGGAGATAGGTCTTTCGAGCAAAGGCAAATCAGAACAGAACAAGGAACTGATGGCCGAACAAAGCAAGAATGCCGAGAATAATAAAGAGATAGCGGAAGCGGTAACGGATAAGATGGAGGAGGTTACCCATGTAGTGGGTCGCGGAGAAAGCCTTCGAGACATAGCCAAACACTATGGCGTCAGCTCTACGGATGTCAAACGATGGAACAACCTGCGCCGTGGAAAGGTGAAAGAAGGCGACAAGATTATTGTTAAGGTCTATCGTCGGGATGTGGCAGGCGCCAGCACTAAGCCTTCAACAGAATCGACTGTGACTGAAAGCAAAACATCCGCTACATTGGCGCAGACTGCCAAATCTTCATCCAAGAAATCTTCTTATGACAACAACTCTCGTCGGCAGAATAACAAGACATATTCTACAAAGAAGAACAGCAAGCCAAAGACTACGCGCTACAAAGTCAAGAAAGGGGACACGTTGGAGAAAATCGCCAGAAAGCATGGCACAACAGTCAGTGCGATCCAAAAGGCCAACGGCATGAGCCGAGGCACAACCCGCTTGAATATCGGTCAGAATTTGAAGATTCCATCGAAATCAACTGTAAAGTCCGGAAGCAAAAAAAGTACATATAAAGGCAAATCCGGCAAGAAATCGTCAAAGAAGAAATCCAGAAGCAGAAGGAGAAGATAGCCGCTTCAGGCTTGCAGGGATTGAATGTCAGATTCAAATGTTTCCCTGTTGATTGCTTTGTTTTTCAGTTTATTCCGGTAGGCATAAATGGTGTTTACGCTATAATTGAGAATCTGGGCTATGCGTCCGGAATCGGAAATGCCGAGACGCATGAATGCAAGGATTCTCAGATCGGTGTTCAGCAGTTCGCCATCGGATAGTGTTATCTGCTGATCGGGGCGCAGCAAGGCGTTGACTTTTTCAACAAATCCGGGATAGATATGTATGAATGCGTTATCAAAGATCTCATAAAAATCTTTTGACTGGTTTTCAATAAATTTACCTGACTTTGTCAGTTGATACAGGTCATCGACTTTTCCGGCGCTTATCTTACGGTTGGCTATGCTGCAGAATTGTTTCAGTTTGTCCATATAGATGGAGCAGAGATTCAAAAACTGGCTGATATATTCTTCTTTAGTGGCATTTGCCTCGCGGAAATGGCTCTCAAGTTGTTTCAATTGCTTCATTTTCAGCCTTAGGACAAACAAGGCAGTTATAAGCATTAGCAATATTATTCCCATTAGAGCAATGACAATGAAGATGCGTGTGCGCGATATCCCAAGTTCGCGCTGATGGACAGATTCGATAAGCGGAACCGCTTCTGAAACCTGTATCATCCTTGTCCCGGCATTACATTCAACAGCATTGCGTAGAGCTGTATAGAGATAGTGGTGTGCGCGTTCAATGTCGTCATATTCAAACATTAGCTGACCCAGCTCCTGAAGTGATGTCACCTCACGAGTGGCTTGTTTGGTGTCAGATATGGCTGACAATCCGAGATAGTAGGCCGCCATATCCGGTTGGTTGCGTCCTTGGGCTATATCGGCAAGTATATGGGTGGCGCGTCCGTAATGCCGGTTGTTGTCGCTTATTTTTGTCAGTAGTTTTTTGATTGTGGCTTCAGCAAATTCGTGTTCACCGGTCAGAAAGTAGTATTCTCCCAGATTGACTTCGTAATCAATATCGTCATGAGGCAGCAAATCGAGCAGTTTACGTTGCGCTTCCAGAGTCAGGGCGGAATATTTTTTTGCATAATCCTGAAATCGGTGATAGTATGAACTCATGAATGAGTACATCTGACGCTGTTTGGCGTAATAGTCTATCCGTTCGGGAATTGATAGCGAATCCGGGTTTATTGAATTGAATTCATCCAAGGCTTCTCCGAAAAAACCGGCCAATGGAAGCAATGAAGCTCTTGCTATACGGAAATGGGAGGCAAGAGAATCTTGGTTCAGATCTTTAGCTGTCTGAATGGCTCTGTAATAGACAGCTAAAGCCGAGTCGTTGTTGAAAGAAGTGTAAAGTTCTCCCAATTCTTGCATCAGTTCAAGATTTTTGGGATCAGTCAGATGCAATCTTTTGAGAGAATCAATAGCTGACTGGCGATGATGTATGTATTCGTTTCTGCGGTCAAGTTCCCGATCAAGACGTTTGAGAATCCCGATGACGTCTTTATTGCTTGTAGTAGGCAACGCAATAAGGCCGGGGCAGCATGATATTGTGGCCGTCAGGAGCAGTAGAAGCCGTTTGAAGACTCGTTTCATCTGAAAGGGAAAATGATTCACGATTAGAACTGAGCAACAACAGCACGCAATGCCGTCAGGCGTTCCAGTAACTTGGGCAGTTGTGCGAGTGGAAGCATGTTTGCGCCATCGCTTTTTGCTATTGACGGATTCTGATGTGTCTCTATGAAAAGGCCATCGACTCCAACTGCCACGCCTGCGCGTGCGATTGTTTCAATAAGATCCGGTCGGCCACCGGTCACTCCTTTAGGCTGGTTGGGCATCTGCAGCGAATGTGTCGCATCAAGTATGACCGGACAACCGAACTGCTGCATTTCAGGGATTCCACGATAATCTACAATCAGATCCTGATATCCAAAGCTCACTCCTCGCTCCGTAATTGCAACATTCTCGTTACCGGCATCGCGCACCTTTTGAACGGCAAACCGCATAGCTTCGGGCGACAGGAATTGCCCTTTCTTGATATTTACGGTCTTGCCGGTTTTGGCCGCTGCAATAAGCAGATCGGTCTGGCGGCATAGAAAAGCCGGAATCTGGAGCACATCGACAAAATCGGCGGCCATAGATGCTTCTTCAGGAGAATGTATGTCTGTTACCACCGGGCATCCGAACGTGTCATGCACTTTCTTGAGTATGGCTAATGCTTTCATGTCGCCGATTCCGGTAAAAGAATCGATGCGGGAACGGTTGGCTTTGCGGTATGAGCCTTTGAAAATATACGGAATGTTAAGCCGCGATGTTGTATCAACTATTTTTTCGGCAATATCCATCGCCATAGCTTCACCTTCGATAACACATGGTCCGGCAAGTAGAAAAAAGTTGTCGGCCGGGGTAAGTGTTTTTATGATTTTTTCCATTGCGCGCGGTTTGATTAATGTTTTATAGGGAAATAAATTGGGATTGTTGAAATGTTTCAGACGAGTTTTGTCTGGTTGATAATATGGATTGTGTCACAAGCAACGATTGCTGCGGTTTCGGTTCGCAGCCTGTTATCGCCTAATGTTATTGCTTCCCATCCGTTTTTGAAAGCATATCGGATCTCTTCCGGAGTAAAGTCGCCCTCCGGCCCAATCAACACAATGACATCACCTCCGGGTTGGTAGATTCTAGAGAGTAACTGCCGTGGGGTTGAATCATCGCAGTATCCTACATAGCGTTGGGATTCCGGGAAACTGTCAAAGACTTCTTTTATCGGTGTCATTGGCCATATCTCCGGCAGCACGCTTTTTAGGGATTGTTTCATGGCTGATACAGCGATTTTTTCAAGACGTTCTGTTTTGATTTCCTTACGCTCCGAACGCTGACACAGCAGTGGAATGATACGGTTAACACCTATCTCGGTAAGCTTTTCCACCATCCATTCCATGCGATCCATGTGTTTTGTGGGTGCAACAGCCAATGTTATCTGCTGAGGCCATGAAAGAGGTGCGTCAAATTTTTCAAGTATCTCAACAGACGCATGTTTTGAGTGGGCATCAACAAGAATACAATGGAAACGGTGGCCTTTGCCATCAATTATTTCCAGTTCATCACCGGGCTGCATGCGCAGTACACGCACGCAGTGTTGAGAATCGCTTTGCGGAAGCATCAGCGTTTTCTCGATATCCGGGGCATAGAACTGTATCATTGTCTTGCAAAGGCGTCTGCGTTCTGTTTTTCGCTGACGGATGTTTTGTTATGCTTGTCTTTGAATATCAATCCGAAAGCAACGGCAACCACTAATGCGTATCCTGCGAATATATACCAGACAGATTGCCAGTCGCCAATAAGGAATCCGTTTTCCCAGCGGCAGAAATGATTGACTATTTCTCCGGCAGCCAGAGTGCCGACAGTCGCACCAAGTCCGTTTGTCATCAGCATGAACATTCCTTGTGCAGATGCTTTTGTTGAAGGATCGCATTTTTGATCGACAAAAAGTCCGCCGGAAACGTTGAAAAAGTCGAAAGCAACACCATAGACAATGCATGAGAGGATGAACAGTATGACGCCGGGCATGGCAGGATCACCGATGCCGAAGAATCCGAATCTCAGCACCCATGCGCACATTGCCATAAGCATTACGATTTTGATTCCGTAGCGGCGCAGGAAAAATGGTATCAAAAGTATGCAGAGAGCTTCGCTTATCTGGGAGATTGACACAAGCATTGTTGAGTTGGTTGCGGCAAAACTTGTTCTGATGACTTCATCGGCAGAACTTTGGAAGTGTGTCAGAAACGGAGTTGCAAATCCGTTGGTGACTTGCAGACTCATTCCCAAAAGCATAGAGAAAATGAAAAACATTGCCATCTGTTTGTTCTTAAACAGTTTGAATGCGGTGAGCCCCATTGCTTCAGCAACAGATTGCTTGGGCTTTTTTTCGAGAGGACATTCAGGCAGAGTCAGGCAATAGCGGAACATTATAAGGCTGAGAATTCCCGAGACAAGGAACTGCATATAGGTGTATTGGAACTTGCCGGGGTCGGCGCCAAATGTAAATCCGAACGATCCATCATTGATGGTTGCGCAATTCACAAACCACATAGCCGCTATAAAGCCGACCGTTCCAAGCACACGTATTGGCGGAAAGTCCTTGACTGTGTCCAGATTATTCCGTTTCAAGATAGTAAATGCGGTTGTGTTTGACAGTGCAAGCGTCGGCATATAGAATGCAACGCTGATTGTATAGACTGTGATGAAAAGAGCTTTGTCCGGCGTTTCCGAGCGCATACCAAGATAGAATAACAGTAGCATTGCCGCTCCGGCAACGAGATGGCAAAGGCCGAGCAGTCGCTGCGGTTGTATGATTTTATCGGCAATAATCCCCATCAGCGTAGGCATAAAAATGGAAACAATGCCTTGAATGGCATAGAACCAGGAAATTTCCGCTCCCATTCCGGCTGTGCCCAGATAATTGCCCATACATGTCAGGTAGGCTCCCCAGACGGCGAATTCCAAAAAGTTCATCACCGAAAGTTTTGTTTTGATAGCAGACATAATTGATAGTTTTATCGATGATATTATATGTTTTTCTTACGTTTTATGATTTCATTGACTTTGGCCGCGTCCTCGTAGTTTTCCTGTTCTATCAGTTTTGCGAGGGTGCGTTCGAGTTCTTCGATGGCATAGTTTTCAAGTTTGGAGAAATCAGAGGATCTGTTGTCAGGAGTATCGCTGTCGTTAAATTCCGGTGCGCCTTCAGCAGCTTGCGCATCCTCGTCGTCGGCGGGCATCTCCATCAGGAATCCGGTTTCGTCCAGAATAGACCGGGTGGTGTAGATTGGCACTCCTGTTCGCATTGCAATAGCTATGGCATCGGATGTGCGAGAATCAATCTTGACGGTTCGTTCTCCATCGCTGAATGTCAGTTCTGATGAAAATATGCCGTCTTCAAAGCGGTAGATGAACACCTCTTTCAATTTCACACCGAACGCATGAGCAAAGCTGACAAACAAATCATGGGTCATCGGTCGCGGAGGCGTTATGTTCTCCATCGGCAGAGCAATAGACTGGGCTTCGGCTGCGCCAATGACAACCGGAATACGGTATGGCCCGCCGATCTGAGCCAGAATCAGAGCGTATGCTCCGGTCTGGATCTGGGAATATGAGATGCCCAGCACTTTTAATTTGACACGATTTGTCATTGCTCTTTGGGTATATGTGATTTACAGGTGTTCAATTCTGTCTCTATATCGCGACCGGTTATGATTCCCGATCCGTAGCAAATACGGCTGTTGCGGTCATAAACAACGGCGAATTGCCCCGGTGCGATTCCCTGAACTTTCCGCTCGCTCTCGATGATGTATTCATTTCCTCCGAGATGGGTCAATGTTCCGTTGAGGAATTCCGGCATGTGTCGGTTCTTGAATGTGATCGGTGTTTTGTCGCATCTCGTTTTCCACGGATTTTCCGTTATCCAGTGCATTTCGTCTAAGTGAATCGTGCGGCCATATTGTTTTTCCGTGTCATAGCCGTTGCTGACATAGACCACATTGTCATGGACATTTTTCTTTACGACATACCACGGACCGCCGCTCAGCCCAAGCCCCTTGCGCTGGCCGATTGTGTGAAACCAGAATCCACGATGCTCACCGAGTTTGCGCCCTGTCTCAATCTCTATGATTGCTCCCGGCTTTTCTCCCAAATGACGGCGGATAAAGTCATTGTAATTGATTTTACCAAGGAAGCAGATGCCTTGACTGTCATGTCGGTAGGCATTCGGCATATCGGTCTCGACGGCAATTTCGCGAACACGTGATTTCGGCATGTCGCCGATCGGGAATATCAGATGACACAGCTGGCTATAGTCGATGCGTGCCAGAAAGTCAGTCTGATCCTTGACTGCATCTACACCGGTACCCAGCCATATTTTACCGTTTTCCTCTATAGTCGTAGCATAATGACCGGTAGCGGTCTTGTCAAATTCGTGTCCCCAGCGTTGTTCGAAATATCCGAACTTTATCATTTTGTTGCACATCATGTCGGGATTCGGGGTCAATCCTTGACGTACGGTCCGCAATGCATATTCCATAACATTATCCCAGTATTCCTGATGAAGCGATACGACCTCAAACGGCAGATTGAATTTTCTGGCGATGAATCGGCACATCTCGATGTCTTCTTCGGCAGAACAGTCGCCTTCATCGGTATCCAGCCCGATGCGGATATAAAACAGGTGCAGGTCGTGTCCTTGTTCGAGTAAACGATATACGGCCACGGCACTATCGACACCTCCTGAGATCAAAACGGCAATTTTCATTTCTACATTTAATGATACAGCGGTAAACGACGGTCAGACTTCATCCAGCTCTTCTTTCTCATCACGTCCTTGCTTGCTGATTATGAAAATGGATATGAAATAGTCGAGAGATATTTTTCCCGGTCCGGCCAGCAGCAGGAAAAGATATATGCCGATGAACATGATCGGCAGATAGCCCGGTTGAGTGCTGTAAAGTCCGTATAGAGAGGTGTGGGGCAACAGGTTATGGACTATATAGTGTTCAGCGGCAATCATCGATGCTATGGGCGGGATTGTAGATAGGCGTGTAAGGAATCCAACCATGATAAACAGTGAGCATACAAGTTCAATGACAATCATTATTGTCAGGCATGTGACCGATGACAAGCCGCAGATTGTCGGGAATTGAGTGCTGAGTTGTGTGAAGTTCATCAGATGGCGTATGCCAAACTGCATGAACATGATTCCGACAAACAGACGCATGAACAGCCGTGCCATATTGCTGTATGTATATCCGGTGAACCGGAGGAATATTCGGGATAATAAATCTGTTATTTTATCCATTTTAGTGAGATTATATTTTTTCAACGCCGGACTCTGATACTTTGTTGGCAAATGAAGCTATAAGTTCAAGCGTCCGGACAACGCTCCCATTATAGTTATTATTGCATTTACATCTGCGGTTTTCAACAATATCGCTCCATTGGGGTTGATGACGTAGAAAATAGGGGAGACGCGGAGATCGTAGAGCCCGGCAGCATCTTCGGAGGCTATAGTTTTCCAGCTTTCCGGATAGTCTATCGCTTTTTCGATCCATTCACTGCTTGGCTCGGATGCATAGACACTTACCATATCCATTTTTCCCCCATCGATAAGTTTCCGCGTGATAACATCGGTTTCAAGCCTGAGCCGCGCCATATTGCAGTCGTCACAATCCGGGTCGTTGAAAAACAGAATTGTCCCGATTCGGGTCGTATCAATCGCCAGAGTTCCTTTCTGTCCAAAAGCATCGGTGTAGTCAAACATGGGTGCGATAGCTCCGGGTGCGCTTCCTGTCAGCACTGTTGCAAGATGTTGATAGCGGAGCTTTGAATTTTTGTCAACCTTTTTGTTCTTGACAATTTCATTGCAGAAAAGTGCAAACAGTTCATCGCTGGGATAGTAGGCCGTATCGCTGTAAAGTTTGGCTTCGGCTTGCTCGCCTATGAAAAGCACATTATCGGGCTTTTTCCCAATCTGTTTCATAAAACGCTCAACCTCACGATAGACTATTGTGGCAGAAGCATAAGGCATGAAAGAAAGGTAAGTGTCGAATGCTGCTGCCATCTTCCCTTTTGACGAGAACGCCTTGTTAAGGTCGCAGAAATCCCAATAGTGTTCCACGAGATAGTCTGAGCGATCCTGAAGCGATGTCAGAGAGTCCGGGACAATGGGCAATTGAAAAAAGAGATCGTTGTTCTGTCCCGAAACTCCGGTTATGGCTATTGCGGAGAGAAGAGTTATAAGAAAACGTTTCATATAATGGTCATTTTTAATCCTACAAAGGTAGAAATAAAAAGTGAAACACGGAAGAATGGTGTAAAGGTTTCAGGACAACCGCATCAAAATGTCAATAGTCTGATAATCAATACTTGTTTGTTTTGTGTCTTGCATAATATTATAAAACGCCACATCTGATTATCAATAAGTTAAGCAGCTAATAAAATTTTGATGCGGTTGCCCTGTAAAGGTTTTGGTGAGCCGGCGATAGACTCCATATTAACTATAT
>CAYTLU010000156.1:0-3268 GCA_964438665.1 uncultured Bacteroides sp. | reverse complement strand
CCATGATCGCATGCACCTCTCCACGCCCGACTTTCAGGTTAATCCCTTTCAATATTTCCTTGCCTTCCACAGATGCGTGGAGATTTTTGACTTCTAAAAGTATATCGTTCATTTTCAATCGTTTTTTTCATTCACATTATCCTACCGATCCTTCCAGCGTAATTGCCAGCAGACGCTGCGCCTCAACAGCAAACTCCATCGGAAGTTTGTTCATCACCTCCTTGGCATATCCGTTTACAATCAACCCCACGGCTTCCTCGGTCGGGATTCCGCGCTGATTGCAGTAGAATATCTGGTCTTCTGAGATTTTTGAAGTTGTGGCCTCATGCTCCATAACAGCTGTCGGATTGCGTGCATCTATATAAGGGAACGTGTGCGCTCCGCAATCAGAACTCAGCAACAGACTGTCACACTGAGTGTAGTTGCGACATCCGTCTGCATCAGGAGCCACCTTCACCAACCCGCGGTAGGAATTTTGGCTATGTCCGGCAGATATGCCTTTCGACACAATCGTCGAACGCGTATTTCGCCCGAGATGGATCATCTTCGTTCCGGTATCCGCCTGCTGATAATTGCGGGTGACAGCAACGGAATAAAACTCGCCTACCGACCCCTCTCCGGCCAACACGCATGAGGGATATTTCCATGTGATAGCCGATCCGGTCTCAACCTGCGTCCAGGATAGCTTGGAATGGTCTCCACGGCAAAGACCTCGTTTCGTCACAAAATTATAGACACCGCCTTTGCCCTCGGCATCGCCGGCATACCAGTTCTGAACCGTTGAGTACTTCACCTCGGCGCGATCCTCGACTATTATCTCAACAATGGCAGCATGCAATTGGTTTTCATCGCGCTGCGGAGCCGTACAGCCCTCCAGATAACTGACATACGCATCATCGTCGGCCACAATCAACGTGCGTTCAAACTGCCCGGTGCCCGCAGCATTTATGCGGAAATAGGTCGATAACTCCATCGGGCAGCGTACACCCTTGGGTATATAGACAAATGAGCCGTCGGAAAACACCGCCGAATTAAGAGCCGCATAAAAATTGTCGCGGTAGGAAACCACCTTGCCCAGATATTTCCTGACCAGATCCGGATAGTCCTTAACGGCTTCGGAAATGGAACAAAATATAACGCCAAGCTCTGCAAGTTTCTCCCGATGTGTGGTCTTGACACTTACAGAATCCATGACCGCATCTACGGCCATTCCGGAAAGCTGTTTCTGTTCTTCAAGGGGTATGCCAAGTTTATTGAATGTATCTATCAACTCCGGATCTACATCATCAAGACTCTTCGGGCCTTCTTTTTTCTTAGGCGCGGCATAATAACTGATCGACTGAAAATCAATCTCCGGAATATCGAGATGCGCCCATTTAGGGGGCATCAGTGTCAACCAATGGCGATAAGCTTTCAAACGAAAATCGAGAAGCCATTCCGGCTCCCCTTTTCGCTCGGATATAAATCGAACCACATCCTCATTCAAGCCGCGAGGAATAATCTCTGTGTCAATATCCGTTGTAAAGCCATATTTATATTCACTCCCGGTAACATCGCTTATCACATCGCTATCGTTTCGATGTGGTCGGCTCGTTCCGGAAAGTTTCTCTGTTTCACTCATATATAATTAATCTTATTCCATTCTAACTAACAATCGACAGGGCTAAAAGTTATCACTGACATAGCCCAACAAGGCGGGACCGACATCAGCAACCGCTTTTGTTATTCGCCCGGACGATGCCAATTGCTTCGACGACGGATCTGTCATAGCCCATAAATTCAGCAACAAGCTCAACACCAGCACCACCTTAAAAGCCATGAACACCGCGCCAAGCAGCGAATTGACCACGCCCAGCCTGACCGCCCTGATAACATCATGAACCACTCGAATCACAATGCCCAGCCCCCACCACACAAGCAGGAACAGCACAATGTGGCCAATTGCCGATGCCACAGCATATCGGACGGCATCAGTGCCATCAGCGCATCCCATCAGCTTGGCAACCACATTGGCGGCAGCATCTCCAAACAGTTGGCACACCACAATTGCCGCCAACACAGCGGCCAATGAGCCAATCTGCCTGACAACACCGCGTTTGTATCCGGCATAAAGGCCGACTATCACAGCTACACATATCAATATATCAACCATCTTTCAGCCTACCTTAATGTTCATGAATTAAATCAACGGCAAATTTACAAAATTTTCCATGCATATCTTCCCATGCTTAACATATATAATAGGTCATTAATTAAATTACAATATAAAAAAGTGTGTTCATGCGTATGATATTGTTATCATGGCGTTTCCATGGAAGATATTTAGTAATTTTTCAATAAAAATTGATGTATTTTTATAGATTCTGTTAAATATTTGTTACAAATCATATATTCTATTTCGTATTCGAAAAATAGTTTTTACATTTGCATGTGTGTTTTTCATAGTATTAGATTAAGATAAAGGTTTAAAGGGAAAGAGATGTTGTGAAACATCTCTTTTTTATATTTATTTTTAAAACGTAAAAAACAAAAATAACTCTAACTGAATCCCGATATGCTAACGGAAAAAAGAAGCAGCATGCTCCACGGAGTCCTGCTTATAGGTCTCTTCTCTTGCGCCGCATTCTACATTGGAGAAGCGCAATTCTTCAAAAACATCTCATTCAGCCCGATGATTATCGGTATAATTCTCGGCATGCTCTATGCCAACAGTTTGCGCAATAACCTCCCCGAGACATGGGTTCCCGGCATACAATTCTGTTCAAAACGGCTGCTGCGCCTGGGAATCATCCTCTACGGCTTCCGACTGACATTCCAGGACATTCTGAACGTCGGCACGGCAGGAATAGCCATTGACGCCATAGTTGTGGCTGTCACCATAATAGGGGGTATCTACATCGGACGACTGATGAAAATGGACCGGGATATCGCCTTGCTGACATCCGTTGGCAGCGGAATATGCGGAGCGGCAGCCGTGTTGGGCGCAGAATCGGCCATACAGACAAAGCCCTACAAAACAGCCGTTGCCGTAGCGACAGTTGTCATTTTCGGAACGCTGTCAATGTTTCTCTATCCGATAGCCTACCGCTTGGGGCTCTTTGGGCTGATGCCAAAAGAGATGGGAATATATGCCGGATCAACGCTCCACGAGGTGGCACACGTTGTCGGCGCCGGAAACGCAATGGGCACGGAGATAGCCGATGTGGCTATAATCGTAAAGATGATCCGCGTGATGCTGCTCATTCCGGTGCTGTTTATCCTTGGCTAC
>CAYTLU010000155.1:0-13260 GCA_964438665.1 uncultured Bacteroides sp. | reverse complement strand
TCAAGTGTCGCATCTTTGAATTGTCGGTACAACATACCCCAATCTACACTACGCATAAGCTCTTTCCTATAGACAGGAAATATACGTTCTATCCAATGTATCACATCATTGAAATATTGCCATAGTTCTAATGCATTCTCGTCATGTTGATGGATGCGCATATATTCTTCGACATCATTTCCGCTTATCCATTTAAGCACAAGTTCAAGTAACCCTTGACGATTTATTTTGCAACTGAAATACTTTTCACCTATATTTTTTGCTTGACAGTTCGTTTTACTGAAATATCTACGTGCATCCGTACACCAAGTTCCGGGATAGGATGCGTTCAGCATTTCCTGCTCAGTCAAGTCTTTACCCTTTATATTGATTACTTTGAACCACGCCAATATTTCCGAGGGTGTTCCTTTGCAAAAATATACTGTGAGTTTATAGTCTAAAATGCGTTCCTTCTCATCTTCCTGCAAATTATGGAAATATCGTCCGTCAACGGATAATTGAGAGCCGTGCATAATGTATGTACAGATACTCAATGTTCTCTGTTGTCCGTCAAGCATTTCAAAAGTGCCGTCCTCGTTCTCCACCCAATACATGATGTTGAGGGGGAAGCCACCTTTCACAGTCCTGATGACTGCTTGCTGTTGAGGTTTATTGTATATAAATTCACGCTGATATTTCGGACGGATATTAAGGCGACCGCCATAGCCATATACACCCTCCTCATCGTGGTTAACGTATCCATCGACAAGTTCCCGTATTGTAATCTCTTTCTTCTGTGGTATATTCATCTGCGTTTGATTAAAACTCGTGCATACGGAACAACGACTTCATCGCCATTCATTAAATACAAATCGCCATCAACTGTACCTCTGCGTTGAATTTCTTTACGATACCTTCTATGTTCCGGTGTGTATGGCTTTACTCCCACTGATAAACCTAAATTAGCTATCCCCAATCCGATAATCTCAAATTGTTCGGGGCAGTATTCACCTAAAAATGTAATCGGCACACCCATCACACCATAATAGTCAATTGGAATATCCACGACTTTACTAACATTTATAGCATCGTAATTGAAATAATGTGGATATGCTTCGGGAGAGTAACGCTTGCCGAGAATCATAGGCTCATGTCGCTCTATATAATCTATATTAGTCAGCCATATAGCTGATTCATGTTTCAGCTTTTTCCCATCCACAATTTTCTCGTAATCTTCGGCATCATCAGGCAATATAAACCACATATCCCTGTTCACGCTTCTTCTTCCTAACCACAATTCGCCATTTTGTATATGCGAAAACACGTCTTTATAGGTT
This sequence comes from uncultured Bacteroides sp., assembly GCA_964438665.1. Taxonomy (GTDB): domain Bacteria; phylum Bacteroidota; class Bacteroidia; order Bacteroidales; family Muribaculaceae; genus Paramuribaculum. The sequence continues at coordinate 11,944 of CAYTLU010000155.1, read as the reverse complement.
AGCGAATTTTTATTGCCGATAATTATAAATTGTTTATTGTGGTTTATCAGCAATGATAAAAAATCTCGAAACAATGCAAATGGAGGATTGGTAACTACAATGTCGGCTTGTTCAAGTAATTCAACGCACTCTTTGCTGTCGAAACTCCCATCTTCTTTTAATGGTAAAACTTCAACTTTATCCCAGTCGGGCATATTGCCGCCATCATTGCCGTCATAAATGAGATAGCACGCTTTTTCAGCCGCATTTGTAGAAAACAAATCTGGATTCTGATTCTTGTAGCACGTGGTAATTACCCTCTTTAATCCGAAGTGTTCAAAGTTGAGGCAGAAATATCTGAAAAAATTACTTACACGTGGGTCATCACAGTTACATAATACTGTCTTATCCTTAAAAGTATCTTCGTAGTGGCACAGTTCTTCCTCAATGTCGGATAGTTGAGTGTAGAACTCACCGTTCTTCTTTCGTTTCGCCCCATGTAGCCGTTCATTAGAGGTCGTTCTTTTGGTAGTCATAGTTGAGGTTCTTTAATGCCTTAGCATCTATCCCTCAACTTGGAATATCCCACTAAAAAACGTGGACTATATCCGGCTACTGATTCTGAGGTCTTGGACTACCTATCACTCAATAATGGAATAAAGCCCACGTGAAACCACGTGAGCATCAACCTTATTCCGTTGAGTGATTGTTTGAAAGTGTCCAAGTTTCAGAATCACAGAATAAAAGCTAACGCCTTGTTTCTAATATGTCGTTATTTAATAAATGTCTGTTTCGTAATTATCGGGGTTTTGTTGGATACTGCAAAAATAGGCATAATTCGCCGATTGACAAAGACTTTATTTCACTTTGTTTCAAATTCTACACCAGCTTTAGTACTTGTTGATCTATCAATATCCAAAGAAATTAGCCGAGATGAATATGCGTTTATCGACTTGCAAACATATTCAATATGATTAGTACTGGTAAGACAACACGGATCGCCAATTTGATTTTTCAATCGGTTGGCGATTTTTCTATAATTAAGGGAAGGCGGTTTAGGTTCTTTTAACAGGGTGGTGTCGTTTCATTGCTCAGTCATGGCTGTAAATTTGCGGTGATACATAATATTTGTCTAACCAAACAACAATAAAGCTATGAATCAACACGAATCCACTTTTTGCGAATATTTCACATTTCATCGTTCATGGATGCAGGCCATGAGCTTGATTGCTGCCAAATCAGTGCGAAACAAGCTGTTGGCGGCCATTACTGAATATGGGCTGAAGCGCACATATACCCCGATCGGCAACAAGACGGCTGATGCGCTGATGATTCTGATAATGGATCAGATTGACCGTGAGAGTGAATGTGTGCAAGAGCCGGAGAATGATGCCGTTGTTGAATCCAATGACGATGCTGTTGTATCTGCTGAATCGGTCGCTGTCTCGGCAGTGGAGACGCCGTCAGTTCAGGAGGATGCAGACGCCGTTAATCAAGCAGTCATATCGGAGCCGCAGGAGTCGCTGTTTCATGGTGCGTTTGCCGCACAGCAATGCCGAAAGGCGAATAATCCGCGCAGAAAATTGAAGAAAAGAAAGCATCGCGGGCGGTGATACGCGCCGCCGTGGGTCTATTGCTGTTGCTTGTCGGGAGTGCCGGATTTGGGCCGGCGATGGAAGTTGCGGCGTTTGGGTCGTTGCCGCTTTTCGTTAGGATTGCCGGCTGAGTCATCCGGTTGGTGTTTGGACGGTCTATGCCCGGCGTGGCGTTTGCCCTTGAATGAGTTGCGTTTTGGCTTGTCGTTGCTCTCGGTCTGAGACTGTTCCATATCGGAGGGGAGGGAGAGTCGTTCGATGCGCTTGCGCAGGAAGTGTTCAATGCCGGCCCAGCGGCGGCGGTCACGTTCGCTGACGAATGTCAGAGCTTCGCCATCGGCATCGGCGCGAGCCGTGCGGCCTATGCGGTGGACATAGTCTTCGGCATCATGCGGCACATCGAAGTTTACCACCATTGTTATGTCGTCGATGTCTATTCCTCGGGCAACAATATCGGTGGCGACAAGAATGTCAATACGTCCCGACTTGAAATCATGCATCACCTCATCGCGCTGAGCCTGTTCGAGATCGGAATGCATTTCCCCGATTTTGAACTTTGCCCGGTGCAGTTCCCGCGCCAGATCTTTGACTTTAAGTTTGGATGAGGCGAACACAATGACACGTTTCGCATTGCGTTCGGTGAAAATCCGTTTCAGTATCTCGATTTTTTGCGGCTCGTGACACATGGCCACCTGCTGATGTATCTTGTCGGCAGGGCGCGATACGGCAATCTTCACCTCTTCCGGATTGTTCAGGATTGTTTTTGCAAGCTGCTGGATTTTAGGCGGCATCGTTGCTGAGAACATAAGCGTCTGGCGGCTTGTCGGAAGGTGTTTCACCACTTGCATTATGTCGTCATAGAATCCCATGTCAAGCATGCGGTCGGCCTCATCGAGGATGAAGAATGACACGCGTGAGAGATCCACCTTTCCCATCTGTAGATGCGCCAGCAGACGCCCCGGAGTGGCGATGACGATGTCAGCTCCCATCAACAGGCTTTTTTGCTGTTGGGCAAAAGTGACGCCGTCAGTTCCGCCATAGATGGCCAGGCTGCTGATGTTCAGGAAGTAGCCGAACCCTTCTAGCTGGCGGTCGATTTGCATGGCAAGCTCTCGTGTCGGGGCCATGACAATGCAATTGACGGCATCTTCCGGAAATTCGCCGTCGGCAAGACGGTTGAGCACCGGCAGAAGATAGGCGGCAGTCTTGCCTGTCCCTGTCTGCGCCACGGCTATGAGGTCGCGGCCTTCAAGAGTCAGAGGGATGGATTGTTCCTGTATTGGGGTGCATTCGCTGAAACGCATGGCATCGAGGGCGTCCAGCACATCGTAGTTGAAATCAAATTCGTCGAACCTCATCGGTTATTATGGTTTGTTGCCGCAAAAATAGTGAAAATAACGGATATGGCAAAGCCGGCATTTATGGCCGAGAGATCATTTAGTTGAGGTGGGGGTTGCGCGGGTGATAGAGCCATCCGCGGAACGGCTGTCCGAGAGCGCGCACCTGCCGATGCCAGTAGCTGTCATTGCCGCCGGTCATCAATGATTCCATGTCGGGATTATCGACCACCGCCCATACGTGCTTCATAAGCTCTTCATCCAATTGTCCGGGACTCCATCCGCTGTAGCCTACAAAAAAGCGGATGTAGCCGTCGATCGGACAGCCGGAGTTGACATAGTCGATCATCGCATCAAAATCACCTCCGATAAACAGTCCCGGTGATATCTCGCGCGAGTTGGGAATCAATGGGCCGAGCATGTGAAGGAAATACAGTCGGTCGCATGACATCGGACCTCCGCACCACACGGTTATCTCATCCGGCCGACAGACATCTTCCAGCAGCCCTTGAAGGGTGTAGCCGGTGGGGTGGTTCATGACAATACCCATAGAGGTCGCTTCTGAATCGTAATCGACCATGCAGATCACGGAATGCATGAAGTGTTCATCACGCAGAAACGGTTCGGCAACAAGCAACGAACCGGGATGCGGCACTCCGCTGGCGATCTTGGTATTGAATATCGTTTTGTCGAAATCGGTCATGATAGTCTGTGTTGAGGTGTTTTCGGGCAATAAAGATAGTGATTGTGCATTATCCAATCAGCTATTTTTTGTTAAAAAATCGGGTGTCATCCAATGTTGACAACGCAAATAGTGATTTTATGTGTTATTTTTGTGGAAAAATAAATCCTCTCACAACTATTTTCAGGATTGTTATATGAATCTTTTGGATATAAAATCGTCGGCTGATGTAAAATCAATGACCGCGGAGCAGCTTGGAGAACTGGCTGTTGACATACGGAAAGCATTATTGGAGAAACTCAGCCGACATGGCGGTCATATCGGACCGAATCTAGGCATGGTTGAAATGACGATAGCTTTGCATTATGTGTTTGATCTGCCTAAAGACAAAATAGTTTATGACGTGTCGCATCAGAGTTATGTCCATAAGATGCTGACCGGTCGGATGGATGCGTTTGTCAATCCGGAAGATTATGATAAGGTGAGCGGGTTCACTAATCCGGAGGAGAGCCCGACCGATATTTTCACGATCGGGCATACATCTACGGCTGTGAGTCTGGCCGGCGGGCTGGTGAAAGCGCGTGAACTGACCGGCGGGACGGAGCGAATCGTGGCTGTTGTCGGCGACGGATCGTTGAGCGGAGGCGAAGCGTTTGAAGGGCTTGACACCGCGGCGACGCTGAGCGGCGGGTTTATAATTGTCATAAACGACAATGACATGTCTATTGCCGAAAATCATGGCGGACTCTATGAAACGTTGCGGCGGCTGAGGGAAACCGATGGCACTGCTCCGGACAATTTTTTCAGATCGCTTGGTCTGGACTACCGCTATGTAGGCGATGGAAATGATATAGAGGCTTTGATAAAGGCTTTTGAAGAAGTCAAGGATTCGGATCATCCTGTTGTGGTTCATGTAGCCACTCAGAAGGGCAGGGGTTATGCTCCGGCCGAGACCGATCGCGAAACATGGCATTTCGGCGGGCCGTTTGACATCGCTACCGGCCATCCTCTTGATGCCGGCGATGCTCCCGACTATTCTTCGATGACTGCGGAACATCTTCTTGACATGATGAAGTCAGATCCGACGGTGGTCGCTATCACTGCCGGGACGCCGGGTGTGATCGGTTTCACTCCCGATCGGCGCAGGCGGGCAGGGCGGCAGTTCGTAGATGTGGGCATTGCAGAGCAGGAGGCTGTTGCATTGGCTTCGGGCCTTGCAAAAGGCGGATGCAAGCCGTTTTTCGGCGTTGTCAGCTCTTTCTTGCAGCGGGCCTATGATCAGTTGTCGCAGGATGTGGCAATCAACAGGACATCGCCGGTGTTCGGCATATTCTATGGCTCTGTTTTCGGAATGAACGATGTCACTCATCTCGGATGGTTTGATATTGCGCTTGTCAGCAATATTCCAAATATGGTGTATCTTGCTCCCACTTGTGTGGAGGAGTATATGGCGATGCTTGACTGGGCAATGAAGCAGGATCGTTATCCGGTGGCCTTACGCATTCCGGGTGGCGAAGTCGTTTCCACAGGCAGGAAATATCCGGATGACTATTCTGATCTTAATGCCTATGCCGTGGCTCACCGTGGCGACAATGTTGCTGTGATAGCAGCCGGCACATTCTTCCGGATGGGCGAACAGATTGTCGAGTTGTTGAAAGGGAAGGGCGTTGATGCTACGCTGATAAATCCGCGTTTCCTCAGCGGCATTGACGAGCAGTTGCTTCTTGAACTGACGATAGACCACAGTGTGTGCGTCACGATTGAGGACGGAGTGCTTGACGGCGGATTTGGAGAGAAAATCGCCCGCTTTTATGGCGACAAGAATATGAAGGTGAGGTGCTATGGAATCAAGAAAAAGTTCCTTGACCGCTACGACTATACGAAGGTGCTGACCGACAACCATCTGACCGCGCCACAGATAACCGAGGATATAATGAAAACGCTATAAGATTGATTTAGACAATTTGCTCATACAACAATAATAGAAAATACATGTCAACCGTAACCAAAGAGTCCGCTCTCGAATATCATAGAGAGGGCAAACCCGGAAAAATTGAAGTGATCCCGACAAAACCGTATGCTACACAGCATGACCTGGCCTTGGCTTATTCGCCGGGTGTGGCATATCCATGCAAGGAGATAGAGGCTAATCCGGAAGATGTCTATGAATATACAAACAAGGGAAATCTTGTCGCTGTAATTTCCAATGGAACGGCCGTGCTTGGCCTTGGCGATATAGGTCCTTCGGCGGGAAAACCGGTAATGGAGGGAAAGGCGCTTCTATTCAAGATTTTTGCCGGGATTGACTGCTTTGATATTGAAGTGGCTGAAAAAGATCCTGAAAAGTTCATTAACATAGTAAAGGCGATGTCGCCAACGTTTGGCGGCATCAATCTTGAGGATATCAAAGCTCCGGAATGTTTCGAAATCGAGCGGCGGCTGAAAGAGGAGTGTGACATTCCTGTCATGCACGACGACCAGCACGGCACGGCTATCATTTCGGCGGCCGGACTGCTGAATGCTTTGGAGATTCAGGGCAAGCGGATTGAGGATGTGAAACTCGTTGTCAACGGCGCCGGAGCTGCGGCCGTGTCATGTACGCGTCTTTACATTGCTTTGGGTCTGCGCAAGGAAAACGTCGTGATGTGCGACAGCAAGGGCGTTATAAATGAAAAACGCACAAACCTCAACGATCAGAAGCGTGAGTTTATGACAACGCGTCCGGTCAACACTCTTGAAGAGGCTATGGTTGGAGCGGATGTGTTTCTGGGACTGTCGGTAAAGGATGTTGTCACCACCGAGATGGTGCAGTCAATGGCTGAGAAGCCGATTGTGTTTGCGTTGGCCAATCCTGATCCGGAAATAGCCTATGACAAGGCGATGGCATCGCGTCCGGATATTATTTTCGCAACAGGACGCAGCGACTATCCTAACCAGATCAACAACGTGTTGGGATTTCCGTATATATTCCGTGGCGCGCTTGATTGCGGCGCAACGCAGATCAACGAGGCTATGAAGCTTGCGGCTGTCCATGCCATTGCCGATCTGGCAAAACTTCCTGTGCCGCCGGTAGTGAACACTGCCTATGACATGATCGACATTCATTTCGGACGTTGCTATATCATTCCCAAGCCGCTTGACCCGCGATTGCTGACGGCAGTCGCTCCGGCGGTTGCGCGTGGAGCTATGGAAAGCGGTGTTGCACGCCGCCCGATAACCGATTGGGATGCGTATGATGAGAAATTGCGCAAGCTCATGGGATATGACAATAAACTTATGCGCCGCATATTCGATCAGGCCAAGTCGCGCCTGAAGCGCGTTGTTTTTGCGGAGGCCAATACAGACAAGATGCTGAAGGCCGCCGTGATTGCGCGTAAGGAAGGACTGCTTATCCCGATTCTGCTTGGCAACGAAGAGATGATCGAGAAACGTGCAAGACGTCTGGATCTGGATATTTCAGGCATCGAGATCATCAATCTGCGCCATGACAGGGAAGCGGAACGTCGCAAGCGTTTTGCAAAGCGTCTGTATGCCGAACGGCAGCGGCAGGGTGTCAGCTATCCTGAGGCGTTGGAAAAGATGTTTGACCGCAACTATTTCGGTATGATGATGGTGCAGGAAGGAGAGGCGGATGCATTCCTCGGCGGCACCTACTCGGCAGCACATTCAATCGGTGAGATAGCCAAGGAGGTTGTCGGCATACGTCCGACCTACAAGAATTTCGCTTCAATGCATATAATGAATACGAAAAAAGGCACATTCTTCCTGACTGACACGCAGGTCAACAAGCAGATGGATGCAGATACGCTTTTCGATGTGGCGCGTCTGACGCGGAATTCGGTTGAGTATTTTGCCCATCGCCCCGTGATGGCAATGCTGTCATACAGCAACTACGGTTCGAGCAATGAGGCGGAATGCAGATATTCGCGTGAGGTTGTCGAAAGAATGCATGAGGCATATCCTGATCTGTTGATTGATGGCGAGATGTCGATTAACTTTGCCATGAACCAGGAACTTCGCGATAAGACATTCCCATTCAACCGTCTGAAAGGCGAGGATGTGAATACACTGATTTTCCCTAACCTGAGTTCGGCCAGCACGGCCTACCGTATGATGCTTGAAATGGGAGGAGAGGCTATCGGCCCGATTCAAATGGGGCTGAACAAACCGATCCACTATATCAGTGTGAACTCTCCGGTCAGAAACATATTGAATCTGGCTGTTGTTGCCGCTATTGATGCCCAGGTGGCTGATGACGGCGGTGGCGTTGTTGACCGTTAATACATTAAAATAAAAGACCGAATATGAGACTACGCAATTTTTTGACAGGTGTTTTCCTGGGTGCGGTGATGATGCTGAACGCCTCCGCTCCCAAATATATTTTTTATTTCATTGGAGATGGAATGGGGGTCGGTGCGGTGTCATTGACGCAGTTCTACAATCGTATTGTGCTTGGCAATGACTCTATGCTGACAATGATGCAGTTTCCTTTTGCATCTATGGCTTTCACTTATTCGGCTTCATCGCCTGTGACTGATTCTGCTGCCGCAGGGACGGCTTTGGCTACCGGCCACAAGACCAACAACGGCATGCTTGGGGTCACGCCGGACACAATGTCGGTTGTTTCAATCGCAACCATATTGCGTCAGAACGGTTACGGAGTCGGGCTGGTGACAACCGTTGCGCCCGATGATGCGACCCCTGCGGCTTTCTATGCTCATCAGCCCTCGCGCAGAATGTTCTACGAGATCGGTTGTGATGCTGCCGCTTCCGGATTTGAATTCATTGCCGGGGCGAATCTCCGCGGACTTAAGGATAAGGATGGCAAGGAGACGGATTTGCTGAAAAAGTTTGAGGAAAACAAAGTGTCTGTTGTTCGTGGGCTTGACGGATTGAAAGATGCCGGGCATACCCGCGTTTTATTGCTCAGCGACAATCCGCCCAGTGACAACGAAGTGGGATTTGTGGTCGATTCGATAGAGGGGGCTCTGACATTGCCGGACATGACGCAGGCATGTCTTGACCATCTGCAGAAGACTGCTCCCGACAAATTTTTCATGATGGTTGAGGGAGGAAGCATAGATCATGCAGGGCATGCCAATGATGCATCATCGCTTGTGATGGAGACACTCGGTTTTGACAAAGCCTTGAAGATTGCCTATGATTTTTATAAGGCACATCCTGACGAGACTCTCATCGTGGTTACGGCCGATCATGAAACAGGCGGCTTGATTCTGGCAAATCAGAGGCTGCACTACAATATCGAGCCGAAATATCTTCAGTATCCGCGTATGTCGAAAGATTCGTTCTCCGATTATTGCAAGGGGATTCTGCGTTCACGGATGGTGTTCAAGTGGGAAGATATGAAGGAGTTCCTTTCCGACCGTCTCGGGCTTTACGCGGCTATCCCGGTGACGGAAGATGAGGATGCCCGCTTGCGTGAGAAATTCGACAAGACATTCGCTTTGCGTTCGGAAACAGACGTGGAGGGGATGTATAACAGTTTCAACAGCTTTGCCGAGGATGTTTACAAGCTCATCAGCAGTGTGAGCGGTGTGGGATGGACAACTAACGATCATTCCGCTACGGTGGTCCCGGTCTTTGCTGTGGGCGTGGATGCCAATCGGTTTGCATCGATGCAGGATAATACGGAGATTCCAAAGAAAATCCTGTCGATTGCCGGACTGGATAACGAATAATCGGAATGAAGACCATCGGGCTGCTGTCGGACACACATTCCTGCTGGGACGAACGCTATGCAAAGCATTTTGCCGGCTGCGATGAGATATGGCATGCGGGAGATATCGGCGACATATCCATCGTTCAGCGGCTGGAGGAGATTGCCCCGGTTGTCAGGGCTGTCAGCGGAAATATAGATTCGGGCGATGTGCGCCGCCGCTGTCCTGAAATGCTTGAATTTGAGGTGGAGGGCGTAAAGGTGTGGATGACGCACATAGGCGGTTACCCCGGACGGTATGCACCCGGAGTGAAGAATCTTTTGCGGAATGAGGGCATCCGTCTGATGGTCAGCGGTCATTCCCATATATTGAAGGTGATTCCTGATCCCGAACTGGGGTTGCTCCATGTCAATCCGGGGGCGGCCGGTTATCATGGATGGCAAAAAGTCAGGACACTGATAAAGATGACAATCGAATCGGGAAATGTGACCGGTCTGGATGTTATAGAATTAGGAAAAATGAAATTGAGATGAAGAAAGTATTGTTTATTATAGCGATTGCGTTTCTGACTGTTATCGGATGCAAGCCGACGGAGGAAAACTATCGGGCCGCCTATGAAAAGGCCAGGGAAAAACAGAGCGAGACCGGCGATTCGCTGACAACGGCTCAGTTTCGTCAGAGTCAGCAGCCACGCCTGATGTCGGTCGGGGCGGATACGCTTCCGGTCATGACATTCTATATCGGACGAGATGCAGACTTCGGTAATAAGGATTCAATCCGGAAATATTGTGTCGTTGTCGGGCGGTTCAAGCAGGTGTTCAATGCGCGTTCGATGGCTGAGCGGCTTGTGGCCGGCGGCTTTAATGAAGCATTTGTGGTTCACGATGCGCAGGGCTACTATTATGTGGCATGCAATTCGACCGATCTCCCTGATGAGGCCGGCCGGTTGCTGGAAAAAGTGAAGAAAGATGGTTCGGTTGTCCTGCATCCGCCATATCCCTATATTCTCCGCCCCGGCCATCTTGTCAGGTGAAGCTCTTATCTTCTCGGAAGCAGTTTCTTTATGCCGTAAAGTGCCAGCAGCGAGAAATGTGCCATTTCGAGAGGCAGTTTTGTCGATACGCTGCGAAGTTTTTTCATGATGCCCGGAGTCGCATTCCAGAAGGAATAGTGAGTATCGCAGAGCATCCGTTTGTAGGCTGAGAGAATCTCTTTTCGGATGGTGTTGGCAACGGTATTTTTGTGTCATCGACATCAGCCGGGAAATGAATATGCCACCGATTGATCAGATCACGCTTATACAGTTTGTTGCAGGGTGATCCTAAAAGATGGGGATTCAGATTGCGGACGTTGCGGAAAAATTCATCAAGGTTGCCGCTGAAAGGCTTGACAATCATCGTATGTGATTTCTCACCGTAAAGGATCTCAATGCTTGATATGACAATGTCCGATTCGGGAGCGGATAGGAAATCGGCAAGCATCGTAGGGCTGACGAAGTCGTCAGCATCGACAAAGCATATATACTCTCCTGTGGCCGCATCGATGCCGGCATTGCGAGCCGATGATGCGCCTCCGTTCGGTCGGTGGATCGCTTTTATCCTGTGATCTCTTGCAGCATATTCGTCGCAAATCGCTCCGGAAGAGTCGTGCGAGCCGTCATTTATCAGGATAAGTTCCCAATTGTTGCAGGTCTGTGAAATAATGCTGTCAACACATCTCGAAATGTATTTCTCGGCATTATACACTGGAATTATGATAGATATCTTTTTATTTTCAGTCATGAGCAGCGCGTTTTTGTATTGCATTGAAGCCATGTCAGGCGTTTCCATATATACTCCAGCGGGCCTTGGCGATGTGATTCCAGCCATCGGTTGCTCCAGACGATCTGAAGTGACACGATGGCAAGGCCGATAAGCAATGACAGTGTCGGCCCGCAGTAGCGGTAGAGTCCGAATCCGAAGTTATAGAACAGTGTCACACCAATGATCGACTGGGTGATATAGTTTGTCAGCGACATGCGCCCATAGGCAGTTGCGATCCGCTGGAATCTGAAACCATTGCCGGCGGCGGAAAACCAGCATAATGTGAACAGTGCGACCAATCCCGCCATCATGACAAAATTGACAGGCATACCGATTGCGATACCGTAGTGGCTTATCCATGTCGGATGCGTGAGTGTGGATGCAGGGATTGTTTTGAGAAGGTAGAGCGGGCCGAAAAGGGCGATGGCACAGATGAGCACGCCGCGCCAGAATTTTACGGATTCGGGGGATTTTACAAAAAGCTCCTTGCGGCCAAGCCACATTCCGAGCAGGAACAAGGCGGGAGTCTGACAGATGCGTCCGGCCTCAACCTGCCAGAAGTTGCTGTAGAGTTGACCGTTGCCGATATTGTCAGTGATCGTCTGCCAGAAATTGCCGTGCATCGCTGTCTGTTCGGCTTGTGTTGCAAACCGGATGAAGCGGGAGCTGAGGTCGAGATGATCGGGATTGATGCATGCTGTGATCATGTGAATCCAGTCGATTGGCTGAAGAAGAAGCACGCCGGCCACAATCAGAATAGTCCGGTTGCTCCACGATGATGCAGGAATCAGAATCAAACCACAAACGGCGTAGAACAGAAGAATGTCGCCGTTGTAGAACAGAGCGTGCAGCTGCGCGAAACAGGCTAATA
>CAYTLU010000154.1:0-3282 GCA_964438665.1 uncultured Bacteroides sp. | reverse complement strand
ACCGGCTGTCCCAGCATGCTCCGGTCTCTCCAGATCGAATACTTTTTATCGCTTTGGAAACCTAAAACAAATTATAGTTAACAACACTAGTGTCTCTTAAAAAATGTTAATCAAATTCAAGGTCAAGAGTCGGATTGCAATTTGCTATTTGGGCTGGCTCCGGTTCCGGACTCAGCAAGTCCTTGATATGCTCCTTGACAAGCAGGGAGCAGCCGAGGATTCTCATAACCTCGTAGATGTTTCTTTCAAGTTTCATTTTATGCTCGATTATTGCGACAACGCAGTAAGTGCATATAGCCGCATAGATTTGTATTCTGACGGAAGTCTCGGAGTTGCCCCAGAATGTGGTAACCCTAAGATGCTGTTTGATCCATTTGAAGAAAAGTTCCACCTGCCATCGATTCTTGTAAAGGAATACAATCTGTTCTGCGGACAGGAAGAAATTGTTTGTATAAAAGACAAAACATCTCTTCAAATCAGGGATATACGCTACAATACGTCTTATACGAGACGGGTAATTGGATGCATTCCGACTGCCAGAAAACCGAACGGTATAGTCTTGGAGGATGTTCCCATTCTCCGGCATATCCAAACCGTCTTCAACGATGAACTTCGGCTTGGCTTTCTCTCTTATGACAAAGAAGGCTCCAAGTTCCTCAATCTTATGAAGCCTCTCCAAGTCCCAGTATCCACGGTCAAATATATATCCGGCCAACGGTTCATAATCAATGACATCCATTGCATTTACATCATGAACCGAGGCATTGGTGATGTTTATCATAACTGGAATCTGGGTTACAATATCAAGTTGGGTATGCAGTTTAATGCCGGACTTGGTGCTTCTGAATTTTGCCCAGTCATAAACACTCATACAAAGGTCAATCGTGGATGAATCAAACGCATAGAACTTGCCGCCGATGCAGAACTCCCGGTCTATCCGGGCTTCCTGAGCCAGCTTTATCATGTGATTGGAGAACTCCTCGAACACATGCCAGTCTCGATTGGTGTTGCATCTGGAGAGAATATTACGGTCTACCGGATCCTTGCCAAAGCCGAGATGAAAGGACTTCTTGCGATGTGCCGTAGTGATATCAGTGAGTTCCCGAAGACTTCTACACCCGAGCAGTTGACCGAACATGAGGACAAGCAACTGTCCCCAATAAGACAACTGCCATCCGAGTGTTCTGTCCTCAACCTTATATTTGGTGCGTTGCTCCATGATTCGTTCAAATTTGCGTTTTGGCAAAAAGTCGACAATCTGGCTGAAAATGTATCGTCCTGCATTCATGAAAAATCGGGAAACCAGATTTTGAGGCTCCGACCCCAATATAATCATTTGAAAAGTGCGACAAGGTTTTCAGCCCTAAAAATCGCGTAAACGATATGAATACAGAGTTTAACAAATCCCTATTAACAGATTTTAAGAGACACTAGTGATAAATCTATAAGTCTTATGAAAATTTTGTAAAAAACTCAAAACCATTTTTGAGTTTACGGTTTTTTTACTACTTTTGTGCCGCAATTAACGAGGCGCCTCTCCACGCATGCGCCGAACATCTCTTTTCCTGAATGAAAGCTGACGATAGCAGACTTAGTATTATCAAATCAGTAGCCCCTCTTATTATCAGACGAGGCGTCAAAGGTGTTACCATGGACTCTGTGGCAAAGAGCCTTGGAATATCGAAACGCACTCTATACGAAATTTTCGATAGTAAAGACAGCATGATAATCGAAACTTTCGGCTACATACACGATCAGTACCGCAGCCGGATGGAAGCGACTCTTCGCAATGTCGAGAACGTGATGGAGGGCATGGTTCTCGCTTTCAGAATGCACCTTGATATACTGACGTCGATCAACGTCGCGCTTTTCCGGGATATGGATGAGTATTATCCCCAGCTGCGTCCCGAATTCGAGAAAGGAGTGAAGAACGTTCTTAACGCCATGCACAAGGCATTAGAGTTTGGCGTGGAACAGGGTATGTTCCTGCCGAACGTTAATTACCGGATCGTGATGAGACTGTTCACTATTCAGATGGAATCTCTGAAACGGATGGAGAAAATATTTCCAAAGGATGTGACACTTCCGGAGATATACAACACCATGAGCACAGCGTTTTTGCGAGGTATAGCAACCACAAAGGGGCTTGAGATACTCGAAAGCCTTACCGAAAGCCATTTCATAGAAATACAGGAAAACAACTCTATAGAGCAGAAAATACAAGAATAATGACAATCAGACAGATTATTGGCATGCTGGCAATTACAGCAGCCGGGTTATCGGGTTCGGCTACGGCATCGGACACCATAAGGATATCGCGCGACGAATGTGTGGCGATAGCTCTTCAGGAGAATCCCACCATCCGTGTGGCCGATTTGGAAGTAAAACGAATGGATTACAGCAAGCGCGAGGTGCTCGCCAACTTGTTTCCAAGCATTGATTTCTCCGGCTCTTATCAGCGGGCTATCGAGCTCCAGACCATCAGCATGGACATGGGTGGCCAGCCGCAGAAATTCAAGATGGGTATGGACAACAACTGGAATTTCGGCTTCTCTGCTCAGATGCCTCTAATCAACGCACAGCTGTGGAAGTCTATCCAGATGAGCGACACCCAGATTCTCGCCACTCTCGAGGAATCCCGTGCCTCAAGACTCGATCTCGTAAACAATATCAATAAATCTTATTACGCCCTGCTGCTTGCTATTGCTTCGCGCGATGTGGTCCGCGACAATTACAATATCGCTCTGATGAACCACGACATATACCAGAAGCAATTCGAGCAGGGAACCGCTTCCGAATATGATGTGCTCCGCAGTTCCGTTCAGGTCAAGAATTATGAACCCGAACTCCTGCAGGCCGACATAGCCATAAAGCAGTCGTCGCTTATGCTGAAGATTCTGATGGGCATGGACAGCGAGGTTACGGTGATGCCCAACATAACGCTTAAGGATATGCAACGCGAGATGTACGGCTATCAACTGGGTATGGAACGCAATCTGTCGCGCAACACACAGCTCCGCTCGCTCGATATTCAGACAAAATTGCTGAAACAGAATCTGGCCTCAAAGAAACTGGCATGGGTTCCCACCTTAGGGGTGAATTATGGCTTGAACTGGATGGCTATGAGCAACGGCAATGCCCTCAAGAATCAGGAGTTCAATCCATACAGCACGGTATCTCTTGGACTATCCATTCCCATCTTCAACGGACTTGACCGCCTCAACTCGGTGAAACAGGCCAAAATACAGGTTCAGGAAATGGAATTCCAGCGTGAGAATCTTG
>CAYTLU010000153.1:0-5358 GCA_964438665.1 uncultured Bacteroides sp. | reverse complement strand
CGGCATTCTATATGTTCCGTCTTTACTTCCTGATCTTCTGGTGGAAAGAACATAAGGTGGCTGCAGGCCATCATGCTCCCCACGATCAGCCGTGGACAATGACACTGCCTTTGGTTATTCTTGCCGCAATCTCTGTTGTTTCAGGATTTATCCCATTTGGAAATCTTGTGAGCTGGAATGGCGAGCCGTATGATTTTATGAAGAATTTCGACTGGTCTGTTGCTACAATCAGCTTGATCATTGCAATTGTGGGAATTCTTGTCGCCGCAAAGATGTATATGAAAGAGAATCCGCTCCCTGCCAAGATGCGTCAGGCTATGCCCGCTCTATGGCGTTGGGCACACCATCGTTTCTATTTTGACGAGCTCTACTATTTCATCACCCATAAGATCATCTTCAACGGCATCTGCCGTCCGATCGCATGGTTTGACCGCCATATCATTGACGGAACAATGGATGCGTTCGCAGCCGTCACGCAGAAAGCGTCCTATGCCATCCGCGGTCTTCAGAGCGGAAATATTCAGATGTATGTCTGGATCTATCTGCTGGGGGCAATGTTGCTTGGAGGAATAATGGCCCTGATATTGACATTATGATGGCAATGGGAAATTTAACATGTGCTAATTGAAAAAATAGTAATTATGCTTTCCAATATATTGATTTATTTTGTAGTGATTCCCATCCTGATGTTGGCCGGGGTCGCTCTATGCCGCAATGTCAAGCAGATCCGTGCGGTTGCTGTCGTCGGGTCGCTTGCGCTGACAGTCCTGTCGGTATATCTGTTGGTGGATTATCTGGCTATGCGTGCGGCAGGAAATGCTGACGCGATGCTTTTCGTTCAGTCTGTGTCATGGTTTGCTCCGCTTAACATCAATCTTTCGGTCGGTGTTGACGGTATTTCTGTGGCAATGATTATCCTTTCGTCAATAATTCTGTTGACCGGTAGCTTTGCATCCTGGAAAATTGAGCAGCCAAAAGCGTTCTTCCTTTGGTTGATCCTTTTGTCAACCGGTGTGTTCGGGTTCTTTATTTCGATTGACCTGTTCACGATGTTCATGTTCTATGAAGTGGCTCTTATCCCGATGTATCTTCTCATCGGCGTTTGGGGCAGTGGCAAGAAGGAATACTCGGCTATGAAGCTCACGCTTATGCTTATGGGCGGTTCTGCTTTCCTGATGCTTGGTCTGATAGGCATATATTATCATTCGGCAGATGGAGGTCAGTTGACATGGAACATCCTGGAGATTGTGGAGAACGATGCCATTTCTCATGATTGGCAGCTATTCTTGTTCCCGATGACTTTTGTCGGATTCGGTGTTTTGGGCGCTATGTTCCCATTCCACACGTGGAGTCCTGACGGTCATGCCTCAGCCCCGACTGCAGTTTCGATGCTTCACGCAGGTGTGTTGATGAAGCTTGGCGGTTACGGCTGTTTCCGTGTTGCGATCTATCTGATGCCGTATGCCGCAAACGAGCTTGCATGGATATTCCTTATCTTGACAGGTATTTCGGTTGTGTATGGTGCATTCAGCGCATGCGTTCAGACTGACCTGAAATATATCAATGCATATTCCTCCGTAAGTCACTGTGGTCTGGTGCTCTTCGCTATTCTGATGCTTAACACTACGGCTATGACCGGTGCTATTATGCAGATGCTCTCCCACGGTCTGATGACGGCACTCTTCTTTGCATTGATTGGTATGATCTATGGACGTACGCACACACGTGATATCCGTCTTATGGGCGGTCTGATGAAGATTATGCCGTTCCTTTGCGTATGTTATGTGATTGCCGGTATGGCCTCGCTTGGCTTGCCGGGATTGTCAGGCTTTGTGGCCGAAATGACAATCTTTGTCGGTTCGTTTGAGCATGCTGATACATTCCATCGCGTGTTGACAATCATTGCTTGTTGTTCGATTGTGATTACGGCGGTCTATATCCTCCGCGTTGTCGGAAAGATACTGTTTGGCCCGGTTCAGGACGAGCATCATTTGTCGCTGACGGATGCAACATGGTGGGAACGCACATCGACCATTACACTGATCATCAGCGTTGCTGCAATCGGTTGTTTCCCCAATTTCTTCGCAGAACTTATCCGATCCACGTTCACACCTGAAATTTTCAAAGTAATAGGACTCTAAAAAGACAATAAGAAATGGATTACTCACAATTTTTAGTAATGAAGCAAGAAATATGCTTGTTGGTAGTATTTCTTTTGGTCTTCCTGAATGATACATTCCTTCCGCGTAAAGCTCAGTCGGGCATAGGTGTGATTTCCTGTGTTCTTTTCGGAGTGGTCACGCTGCTTGGCTTTATGCCGGCTTTGATCGGTTCGACAACAGAATTCGCTTTCGGGAAGATGTATGAGACATCTCCTGTTATCGCGACAATCAAGAATATTCTTAATGTCGGCACGTTGATTGTGATGGTGCAGTCGCTGCGCTGGTCTGCTACTGACATGCAACGTATGCGCCGTGGCGAGTTTTATGAGCTATTGCTTGTGACGCTTTTTGGAATGTACCTGATGATTTCATCACGCCATTTCCTTATGTTCATAATCGGTCTTGAAACTGCATCATTGCCTTTGGCTGCAATGGTTGCCTTTGACAAGCATCGTTATGAAAGCCATGAGGCGGCAGTTAAGTATGTCATGACAGCTGTGTTCTCATCGGCTGTATTCCTTATGGGGCTTTCATTCGTCTATGCTCTCAGCGGATCGCTGTATTTCTCTAAGATTGCAGCTGCGGTAACGATTGATGGTGTCAGCGTTCCATTGGTGATCGCGTTGGCGTTTGTGATTGCCGGTATGGGATTCAAGTTGTCGCTTGTTCCGTTCCATCTCTGGACTGCCGATGTCTATCAGGGTGCGCCCACTTCTGTGACATCCTATCTGTCGGTTATATCCAAGGGTTCTGCTGCCTTTGCTTTCCTTGTGATTCTTTGGCAGGTCTTTGGCTCAGTCTATGCCGATGCATGGGAATGGATGCTCTATGCTCTGATCATTCTTACGATTACTGTCGGCAACCTCTTTGCAATCCGTCAGACCAATCTGAAACGATTCCTGGCGTTTTCATCTATCTCTCAAGCCGGATATATTATGCTGGGCGTGGTTGCATTCACTCTGACAAGTCAGATTGGTAAGGCCGCGCTTATGTATTATGTTCTTGTTTACATTTTCTCTAATCTCGCTGCATTCGGTGTGATTGGAGCGATAGAAAACAAGACCGGAAAGGTTTCGATGGATGACTATAACGGCCTTAGCAAAACAAATCCTCGTCTGGCCATGACCATGATGCTAGCAATGTTCTCATTGGCCGGCATACCTCCGTTTGCCGGATTCTTCAGCAAATTCTTTATCTTCACATCGGCGATCAATCAGGGAAGTGTTGCGATCTACGTGTTGGTGCTTATCGCATTGATTAACACGATTGTTTCGCTCTACTACTATCTGCTTGTAGTTAAGGCGATGTACATAAAGACAGAAGAGCCATGCACGATTGAAACATTCCGAAGCGCAACATCGGAGCGCATCGCTATGTGGGTTTGTGTAGCCGGTATTGTCGGTCTTGGTATTGTAAGTTGCTTCTACAATAGCCTGCTGACGCTTGTAGGCTGATGAATTTGTATAATTGACAAACAAATATCAGGCGGCGATTCCATTCAGGGAGTCGCCGCCTTAGTTATGGTATGACGCGCACGTCATATATCTGTGGTATTGGCATTATAAACAGCCAATCCTTTTACTGTCAACCGATATATTCATCAAAATTTATCATCAATCCAATTGTCTTCTATAAATATAATCCAATGTATTGCCATCTTTATCTTTCCAAACCAACCAGCCATTATTACTGCTGCCAATGCAGAAATCAGCGGCAGAGCTGGGGCTTGAAAATGTTTTGTCCGATGTCAATACCAATATACCGTTTTCATTAGCAGTATAGTCCTGAAGCATCTTTTCCCGCTTCTCTTTCCAATTAAACGATGGAACTATTGTTTTGGCAACAATGCTTCCTTTTAAAACTGTAAATCCGTCAGAGCTATAGAAGCCCTTTGCATTGCATCCTCTGCCTTTGGTATAGAAAAGATGTTCTTCTTTTGGTTGTGAAATCTCAAAAATATTGCAACCGATGAATGATGCCAAGAACTTCACATCTTCAAAGAACTCATTCATTGAGTCTTGTTGATGTTCCGGCAAATTAGGTGCTTTTGGAATCTGTTTGTTGTCACTCAGAACGAAAGTATTTGCTTTCTTGGCTTCGGCTATTGCTTTATGCTCCAAGTATTGCACATCAACTTTGGTCATATCGGCATCTTTTGATACAAATATGAGTGCTTTTTGCCAGAATGCCTTTTTGCTGTCGTGGTCTTTTACACGCTCCTTGAAATTCTCAGTCTCACCGATATAAGCCTGCGGCTTGGTTGATTCATTTTCGCCAAGCAATATATAAAACGCTGGTTTCTGCAACTTCTCTTGTGTATTCAGATAGGAGAGATTAGAACGTGGAACGATAAACATTTGGCAAATTTTATTGCTGATGAATGCATATTGAGTTCCTTTCGGGTCTCCGTCAATTAAATATGTTGTTACTGTCTTACCCATAACTATCTTCTGTTTTCAATCGTTTTTTCTTTTATAAACTCCCAATAACCGTCTTTGTCCGAACCGATTCGCTGGATTATCGTTCCATTCAATTTCTTGATAACGCTTTAGTTATTTCCCTGATGAGTGAATAAGTTCTTTCACATTGATATTAAGTATTTCGGCTATTTCAAACAGCACTTCCAGGCTGGGTTGGCGTCGGTTGCAGGCATACGCATTGACTATGCAGAAGCTTTTGCCAAGTTTATCAGCCAGCCAAGTTTGTTTGATGCCTCTTTCTTCAAGCACTTCTTTTATCCGGTTCATGGGTTTATCCATCGTTTTGCTTTTATATCATCAGTTTGTTTGCAAAGATATAAAGAAATATGACATATAAAGAGAAAAGGAGAGGGAAAATCCTCTCCTTGACACGAAATATAGTTTTTATCTGTGTGCTTTATTATGTCAGAGCTTCGATCGCTGCCGTGAGGTTGGCTATCTTGGTTTCTGCGTCTGAAAGCTTGTGTCGCTCGCCTTCGACCACGGCTGCCGGAGCATTCGCAACGAAGCGTTCATTGCCGAGTTTTTTCATGACGCTGGCGCGGAATCCCTGATAATAGTCGAGGTCTTTGCGAAGCTTTGCAAGTTCGGCATCAACATCGATATTGTCAGCCAGCGGAACGTTGATCTCGATTGTGCCGACCATGAAGGTGGCGGCTGACGGATCTTTTTCAGCATTATGGTTGATTGCTGCGGCATTGGTCAGTTTGGCTATG
>CAYTLU010000152.1:0-6494 GCA_964438665.1 uncultured Bacteroides sp. | reverse complement strand
GCGAAGTCGCATGTGAGCGAATGTGCAAACGCTTCAATTTTTTGCACAACATTGTCTTTGGTGATGAGCGGAGCAACGTTGGATATCGGCTCATGAATTGTGACCAAAGCAACTCGGACATAGTCGGTGCAGAGAATCATCAGAGCCGTTTCGTTCTTTTCGCCAAGGGATGTCTGAAGATATTCGGTGTGTCCGTGGAATGTGAAATCCTCGCTCTGGATGCTGTGTTTGTTGATCGGGGCGGTCACCAGCGCATCAATTTCGCCGGCGCGGAGGTCGGTAACGGCTGCTTCAAGAGCCGCAAACGCTGCTTTTCCGGCTTCGGGCGATGCTGTCCCCGGATCAACTTTGACGTTTTCGCCGACAACATTTATGATGTTGATCTGATCCGCTCTGGCTTGTTGCGCTTCTGCTATCTGATTGAGCTGCAGCGGTTGCAGATGGGCGAGCTTGGTGTAGTGAGATGCTATTTTGGCTGATCCGTAGATTATCGGAGTGCAAAGCTCAAGCATCCGTGGATCTTCGAGAGCCTTTAATATCACCTCATAGCCTATGCCGTTGATATCGCCGTGGGTAATTCCTATTTTGAGTTTTTTTTCTGCCATGATTGTATGCTTTTTTATCATCGGCCGGCGGACGCGTTTAGGGTTGTCCGCGGATAATCATTTGCGAAGTTACTCTTTTTTTGCGTATAATCCAAAATCGGCGTCCGGCGGGAGGGCGGCGGCGTTGCGTTGAAGCCCGGCTAGTTTGGCGCGTTTGATTGGAGAGTTGCGAAACAGAGCGGTATAGCGGTCGGGCTGCATTGTGAGAATCTCGTCTCTGGTCAGGGTCAACAGCTCCGGGTTGGGACGGAATTCCTCAATGTCGCTTTCTTTCGGATTTCTGTTGTGAGGGCACACCTCGGCACATCGGTCGCATCCGTAGAAACATCCGTGAAGGTTAGTCCCGGGCGGGAATTCGCCCCGATGTTCGATGGTCAGATAGCTCAGGCATCGCGATGCGTTGCATTGGCCATCGACATTCAACGCTCCGGCCGGACATTCGCTGACGCATATTCCGCAAGAAGCGCAACGGTCGATTTCCAGCGGAGGCGTAGGTCGCAGAGCTGCCGTAGTCAGGATTTCTCCAAGAAAGAAATAGGAGCCGGCATCGGGCAATATGAGTTGGTTGTTGAGTCCGATGAATCCCAAACCGGAGCGGACGGCCCAGTAGCGTTCGCGCAAGGGGGCTGTATCGACACACACGCGCGTCTCGCCGCCAATAGTCTCCCGGATGCGTCCGGCAACCGTCTCCAGCCGTTGGCGGACAACGGTATGGTAGTCGCGGCCAAGGGCATATCGCGCAATGCGCAACGCTCCGGCCGGGCGGCTGATCGGAAAATAGTAGGGGAAGGCGCAGCAGATGATCGATTGCGCGCCGTCAAGAAGTTTTGTCGGGTCGTGTCGGACATCGGCATATTTCTCCATGTATGTCAGACCGCCGTGGCGACCGCTTTCAATCCATTTGCGGTAGATATGTTCGGCCGTATCGTCCACCTCCGCGATGCGGGCTATTCCAAAGCGGTATATCCCGGAGCCTTCAAGCAACTGCGGATTGAGTTCACTCCATCGGGAGAGCCCTGAATTCATAGCCTTGTTTTTTTAGCCATTCGATAGCCTGCGGAAGCGCGCCGCGGAGGTTTCGTTCGGCTTTCAGTGAATCGTGGAACACGATTATGGAGCCGTTGCGTGCATATCGCTTGACGTTTTCAAGCACTTGGCCGGGCGAGAGCTTCTTGCTGTAATCGCGTGTGACGAGATCGTACATAACGATGTTGTAGTGGCTCTTGATGGCCGCCGCCTGACTCCAGCGGATCAATCCGTGTGGCGGACGGAACAGCGGGCTTCCGATCAGCATGTCGGCTTGGGTCAGGTCGCGCATATATCGCCGCGATGTGACCTTGAATCCTTGCAGATGGTGCATGGTGTGGTTGCCCCAGCTGTGTCCTCTCCGTTTGATCTCTTCGAGCAGATGCGGGTTGCGTCTGACATTGTCGCCAACGAGGAAAAACGAAGCCTTTATGCCGTGGCTGTCAAGCAGATCAAGCACCCAAGGCGTGACTTCCGGTATCGGACCGTCATCGAAGGTCAGATACACGACTCTGCGTCCTTTGTGTTTGATTCGCCATATCGCCTCCGGAAAAAGGAGACGATATGTCAGAGGCGGTTGTTCGATCAGCATGCAGCGAGGAGTCTGTTAATCAGCGTAGCGTGTTATGTCAACGTTATATACCTTAAGAATCTTTTCGGCAAGTTTATCGATATCTCCGCCCATGATGTGATAGTTTTGCATGAGTTCAGGGTAGAGGGCGGGGATCACATTGTCGAAATAGGAGAGCGTTGAGGTGAGCGCCGGCGACAGCGACTGATAGTAGCGCAGATACTGTGCGTAGCGTTCAAGTTGCTCTTCATTGAGCTTTTTGCCGGCTTCAAGATAGCAGTCATCCTGCGTCATCAGGTAGAGCTGATAGTAAGCATTTGTCAACTGCTGTATCTCAAACGATGAGTAAGGAACGATTTTGTCAGACAGTTTTTCTTTCTGCAGCTTTAGCAGATTGTCAGCCTTAGCGCGGCGGTCGGCAACGAATTTCTCAATCTCCGGGGTCACTGCCGAGTCAAGTTCAACTTCGGCCAGCGCGTCAATCCCTTCAAAAGCCAGCTTGGTTGCCAGATCAATGATGGCTCCGCGGTTGCTCGACACCATCTTGCGCACCGTTTGGTCAAGATAGATGTCTTTGCTGCTCTTGACTTTGTCGAGTCCGCCCCAACGCCATTTCTCCGTTATGTTGCGATACATCTTTTCGGAATTGATATCCTCGCCGTTCTCGTTTCTGACCGGCACTACTTCAAACGCCAGGCCGGTCTGACGGAAGTAGGGATTCAGCCCGATATATTGCTCCGAAGGAACGGTTGTTGCAAAATAGACCGGACGATTCCATCCGTTTTTGGCGGAGGTGTTCAGAATATCAATCACCATAACGCTGTTGATGGCCAGCCCGCCCGATACCCGCTTGAGGTTGACGCTGATGTCGGAGATAGAATCATTCGGGGAGACTCTGCCGGACTTGATGGCCGCTTCGGCGTTGGCCGGGATATAGATGTTGGGATAGACGAATTTCGGTGCGAAATACACCTTATTGTCATATTCGTTGAGCTTATATGTGGCAGCAAGTGCAGTGGTTGCATCGGTGATCGAGTCAGACGTGCCTTGCAGACTGAAGAAACTGTTGAGGTCATAGGCATAAACCGAAGTCGGTATCTGCATATCGACCGGCTTCGCGTCATAGGACTGGCGGCGCAGCTGGTTGATATACCAGTCGGTGGTCAGATAAGACAGGTTGACAACCTTGACGTCAGTGCGCACACCTTCAACTTCCTGCACATACCAGAGCGGGAATGTGTCGTTGTCGCCGTAGGTGAATATTATGGCATCTTTATCCAGTGAATTCAGATAGTTCATGCCGAAATCTCTGGTGGTATAACGTCCGGACCGGTCATGATCGTCCCATGTCTGGGAAACGACCTGGAGCGGCACGATTATGCCGACAGCTGCGGCGATACAAGCAAGTATAAGGTGTTTACGGCCTGCGGGGGTGTTTCCCGGAAGATCCTCGTTATCGGCGATGGCCGGTTCTGAACCTTTCCCTTTAAGGTTGCGGAAGATGACGCGGAGATAGTGCCACAATCCGGCTACGCCCATGCCGACCCATATTGCAAAGGCATAGAACGATCCGGCAAAGGCATAGTCGCGTTCGCGCGGCTGGTCAGGAGTCTGGTTGAGGTACAGGACAATGGCTATGCCTGTCATGAAGAAGAGGAAGAAAACAACCCAGAACTGTTCGATGCCCCGCTTGCCGCATCCGGCTTGCCAGAGGAGTCCGATAATGCCCATGATGAGCGGAAGCATGAAGAATACGTTGTGTCCTTTATTGCCTTTTCCCAAATCGTCAGGCAGCAGTGACTGGTCGCCAAGGCGTGCATTGTCCAGGACAGGAATACCGGAGAGCCAGTTGCCGTGGGTCGGTTCGCCCTGTCCTTGAATGTCGTTCTGGCGGCCGGCAAAATTCCACATGAAATAACGCCAGTACATGTGGTTGAGCTGGTAAACGAAGAAGAAATGAAGATTTTCTTTCAGCGAAGCTTTCTTCATCGGGACAGACTGACAGAGCGATCCGTCTTCATATTGATATAGCGATACGTTGACATCGTTGCCTTCCAGTCCGTTCATGAGCCATGAGTTATAAGAGTTGACGTGCCCCGGGCTGTACATTCTCGGGAACAGCATTTTCAGCTCTGATGCACTGACCATTTCTTTCTTGGTGCCGGTCATGTGGTAGCGGTCGGGGTCTGACGGATTTGCTTTCACTTCACGTGCATATTCATCGCGGATGTCTTTCTGCTTTATTTCCACAGAGCCATCGGGCTTGACAACACGGACCACACCGTTGATGGATTCCAGATGTCCGTCTTCGTCACGGCTGAAATTGAGCGTCTCGCCGTATAAAAGCGGGCGGTCGCCGTATTGTTCGCGGTTGAGATATGATGCGAGAGAAAATACGTTGTCGGGGGCGTTCTGGTTCATTGGTGTGTGAGCCGAAGAACGCACAAGCAGCAGGGCATATGATGAGTAGCCTATGAAGATAACAAGCGTACACATTGTGGCGAGTCCGATCAATCGCATCGGCAATCGGCGCGCCTTGAAAAGATAGACGCACAGACCGGCGAACAGCAACACAGGCAAAAACCAGGAGTTGCCAATCATCAGAATGCCTGAAAGCACTATGCTTAGCAGGAATGACAGTTTCACCACCAGGGGCGACACTTTTTTATAATTATAAATGTTGTAGAGCGTCCAGATGAATGAAACGACAGTTACGAAAGCGTAGATCAAGACACCCATGTTGAACGACATTCCCAGCGTGTTGACGCAGAAAAGCTCGAATTTCTGGGCAACGTTGATCAGTCCGGGGACAAGGCCGTAGAGGATAAAAGCTACAATTACGAATGATATGAGCAGCGCGATCAATGAGCCTTTTGCATTTGCTTTGGAGTTGCGCTTGTAGTATATAATCAGCACTATCGCGGGGATGCAGAGCAGGTTGAGCAGATGGACGGCGATCGAGATGCCAATCACGTAGGCAATCAGTATCAGATATTTGTCGCTGTCGGGGCGATCCGCGCGGTTTTCCCATTTGAGAATGAGCCAGAATACCAACGCAGTGCAGAATGATGAGAATGCATAGACTTCGCCCTCAACGGCAGAGAACCAGAAAGTGTCGCTCCAGGCATACATGAGTGCGCCGCAGATGCCTGACCCGAAAATTACTATCATTTTCAATGGAGAGACAGATTCCGCATCGTCTTTGACAACAAGTTTCTTGACCAGATGCGTTATTGTCCAGAACAGTAGCAGAATCGTTGCCGCGCTCAACAGTCCGGACATGGCGTTGACACACCATGCCACTTTCGTGACATCGCCAAATGCGAAGTTGGAAAAGAACCGCGCCGCAAGCATGAATATCGGGTTGCCCGGCGGGTGTCCGACTTCGAGTTTGAAACCTTGCAGGATAAATTCGGGACAATCCCAAAAGCTTGCCGTAGGTTCGAGCGTGAGCAGATATGTCACGGCTGCAACCAGAAAGCAAAACCACCCTATGGAGTTGTTGAGGATGTTGTACTTTTTCATCAGTTATTGTTTGTAAGTCAGTTTATTGCATATTTTATATACGACAAATCAACGCAACGCCTTTGATTGAAAAGCGTTCCGCCATCTTTGAGTCGGTGCAAAGGTAGTGTTTTTCACTGTTTTTCCATTGCCTTCTCCACTATTTTTAACACATTGCGGTGTCGTTAAGTTGAGAAAATATAGTTTCGATTCGTTTGCGGAATCTCCTGTAAGCCCACAAAGGAGGACGCCAATTCTTTTGATTCAATCGGTATGGAACCTCAAGGGTGATGTTTTCGGATTCAAAGAGATTCTTCTGAACCGTGGCACTGAGGTAGCCTTTGTCGCCAAGCATCATCATACAATCATGGTATTCCCAGCGCACATCATTAACGTGAGTTCGATATAAGGATTCGGTAAATCAATATTAAAACAATCAGCCATTTAGCATAACACTAAGTGGCTGATTTTCTTGGTAATTTCACGAGAAATTCGTAAATTTATAGTATCCAATTATGACATTTACAAGAATTTACAGCTATGATTACCGAGAGCAAAATTACGGAAATTTTCTGTCTTGCCGACGACTTTTGCAAGTATTTCTCAACCGAGCTCAAAAAACATCAGATCAGCGATGGCAAAGTCCATCGCAACAAGCCCGGGCGTCTTTCGGATGCCGAAGTTATAACCATATTGATTCTCTTTCACAGTATGGGCTTCAAGTGCCTCAAGCATTTTTATACACAGTATGTTTGCAAGCATCTTACCCATTTATTTCCTAAGACAGT
>CAYTLU010000151.1:0-1989 GCA_964438665.1 uncultured Bacteroides sp. | reverse complement strand
AAAGATTTTGTCGATGTGGAGTGGGAGTTCATTGTCGGGCATTTGTCGCATCCGGTATTGCAGGAGAAGTTAAGGCGATGGGCCAATGATCCGAAGCAGCGGTTGACCCTCTCCATCGTGTATGACCAGGTTTGTAAAAGCCGTTCCATCGCAGAAAAGTTGAAACGCAGGCTGCCGTCTTCAGTGAAAATAGAGGTTTGCGAGAACAATCCTGAAGAAGGGATAAAACGCGAGGCAGAACTGATGCAGATGGCCAAATATCTTCACTATTTTTATCAGGTAAGCTATGAGCTGAAGCACGTGCCGACGGAGTTGCCTGAAGACGAAGTCAACAAGGCGTGGAATGCCATTGAAGATGAAAAGCTGAAGATGGCTAACATCTACAATGTCATGTCCATTCCGGTGAAGATGGAGATCCTCGGTCACGACCGTAATGACTGGGACAAATTCTATGCTCTTACCGCTGAAGAGATCGAGCGGTTGACCGCAGTGGAACATAATCGTTGGTGCGTGGAGCGCATGATTCAAGGAATGCGCCCTTGCACCGATCAAGAAAGGGAGGAGATTGAGGAAGATCTGCGCAAGCGCCTTGCCGACGGGGAATATGCCAAGGCCAATCCTGTCTCCCTGAAAAAGAGATACAAGAATGAGCGCAATGCCCATTACGATCTTTGTGCATTCTCTGAACTTGGGGTTGACGAGACCGGGCTGTCGGTTACACGCTATGACCGTGATCTTACCGCAGCGATCCCGCTAATAGTGAAAACCTATAATGACAGACCCTGCAATGGATAGACATTTCACCATTACATACAAAGGGAGCATTCTTTCATTCCCGGGCAAGTCAACCGTTGTTATCGGACAGACGACGGGGTGTGACGTGCGGTTGCCGAACAACACTCAATATGAAGATATCGTTCTGGTAAAAATATCACCCAACAGAAATAACGATGGTTGGCATATTGTCAGGAACAATCGATACTATCCGACAGAGGTCAATGGCAATGAATTGAATCGTGTTCATTATTTGAATGACGGTGACATTATCGAGGTGCAAGGTCAGCATCTTCGGTTCAATGTCAAAGAAGGAGAGCAAATTTCACCATCGGTAACACATATCCATAAGGAAGGGAAGGCGATATGGGGAATAATCGCGGTGATTTGCGTTATCCTCGCTTTTGTCAGTTATCAGTTATACGACAATCAACGTGAGCGGATCACAGAAGATATGAGGGCAGAGATAACATCATCTGTTTTTACCACGAGGGTTGACAGCTTGCAACTTGTATGTTGTGACAGTATCGTCGAAACGTACACATATGCATCTAACCCGGCAGGAACAGCTTTTCTGACTGCCGACTCTCTGATTGTCACCGCAAGACACTGCATACAACCATGGCTCAATATGGTGCTTCCGCATGAATATGCAAACATATCCGAAATGTCGGAGTGGCCAGTTGAAAAGGCCTTGTTTGTCGAAACAGAAAATCAACTGTCAGGTGAGGATAAGTGGCGTATTGTGTCATTTGTAACATTAACTGACGAGCGCGGCAATTCGCTGAGTTTGTCTTCAGACAGATTCAGAATGAATTTTGATTCTGATGACATCGTGGAACTTGGCAGTTACGATGACCCGAAATACTGGAGAAGCATATCACACCGTTATAGCCGCCGTGACATGATGCTTGGGGACATTGCAGTGGCAAAGACCGACAAGCGCGGGGATATTGCAGTTGCATATAAAGCTGATCTTAAAAGATTATTGAATCACCGTGGTGTGAAACTGACACTGGTAGGACATCCTGAATCAAGTGTCAACGGAAGTTCGCTCGATTTTAAGTCTGACGAGTTGAGGCTTCCGTTAGAGGAAATGGCAGAGTGTCAGGGACGTATCTTTATGATTGCGCATGAGGGAGGACTTACGCCCGGTTTTTCCGGCGGACCGGTGATCGTTCGGGATGGCCGGGGGTTCAAAGCGGTAGGAATCGT
>CAYTLU010000150.1:0-5846 GCA_964438665.1 uncultured Bacteroides sp. | reverse complement strand
TCTTACCTTATTCTCTCCCTTCTTGTTTTCTTTAACCACAGCAGAAGCACTATAAAACGCTCAACCTCACGATAGACTATTGTGGCAGAAGCATAAGGCATGAAAGAAAGGTAAGTGTCGAATGCTGCTGCCATCTTTCCTTTTGACGAGAACGCCTTGTTAAGGTCGCAGAAATCCCAATAGTGTTCCACGAGATAGTCTGAGCGATCTTGAAGCGATGTCAGAGAGTCCGGGACAATTGGCAATTGAAAAAACAGATCGTTGTTCTGTCCCGAAACTCCGGTTATGGCTATTGCGGAGAGAAGAGCTATAAGAAAACGTTTCATATAATGGTCATTTTTTAATTCTACAAAATTAAAAAAAAATCCATTCAAATGCAGGCTCTCCGCAACAAATTTGCGCAGAATCTACGTCCAACTGTCCGACAGTGTTGCTGCAATAATGCGAATAAGGTCAGGTTAGTTCGGAGAGTTCGAGCCATCGCATCTCTTTTTCGTCCAGAATGGATGTCAATTCATTGTAGCGGGCTGAGAGGGCATCAACATTTGTCAGTGTCTCGCCAGAGTTGAATATGTTGTCCAGTTCTTTTTTCTCTCGGGTGAGAATGTCGATTTCTTCGGTCAGCGATTCAAATTCCTTACGCTCTTTGAATGACATCTTTCGTTGGCGTTCTTGTCGGCGTGGTTGACTATCGGTGCGTTTCGCGGCTGTTTCTGTGCGGTCTTTCGGGACGCTGTTCGCCTTAAGCCATTGGCGATAGTCTGAGTAGTTGCCGGGAAAATCTTTTATCCGGCCATCGCCTTCAAGCACCCAAAGATGGTCGATTATGGAATCGAGGAAGAATCGGTCGTGTGACACTACAATCAGGCATCCTCCAAAATCACGCAGATAGTCTTCCAAAATGCCCAACGTCACGATGTCAAGATCGTTTGTCGGCTCATCGAGGATAAGGAAATTGGGGCGGCTCATCAGCACTACCGCCAAATGCAGACGACACAGCTCACCACCGCTGAGGGTGCTGACATATTTCTGCTGGTCGGCAGGAGAGAACAGAAACCGCGTAAGGAATTGCATCGGGCTATATGACTGACGATCATCCAGCACAATGTGTTCGGATATATCCGACACGATGTCAATAACTTTTTTGCCGGGCTGAAAACTGATGCCATCCTGACTATAGTAGCCAAAGCGGACAGTTGATCCTACGTCCCATTTGCCGCTGTCGGGTTGGATGATCCCCTGAAGCATTTTGATGATGGTTGACTTTCCGACACCGTTGCGGCCGATGATGCCGAGTTTTTCATATCTGGCGAATACATAGCTGAAATCGTCAAGGATTATTTTGTCGCCAAAACGTTTGCATATATGTGATGCCTCAAAAATTTTAGACCCGATATAGCTGGAATTTATAGACTCAATGTTGACATTGTTGTCTGTAAGGCTGACATGTGATCTTTCTTTCAAATCATAGAATGCGTCTATGCGATATTTGGCTTTCCCGGCGCGCGCCTGAGGCTGACGCCGCATCCAGTCCAGTTCCTTACGCAAAGTGTTCTTTACTTTTGCCAGTTCCACCCCCATAGCTTCGATGCGCTCCCGACGGCGTCGGAGATAGTAATCATAGTTGCCGTTGTAGGTGAAAATCTGCTGATGGTCAATTTCTATAATCTTGTTGCAGACAGAATCAAGAAAATAGCGGTCATGTGTGACCATAAGCAGTGTGACATTCTGGCGTTTCAGATAGTCTTCAAGCCATTCTATGATTTCAATATCAAGATGGTTTGTCGGTTCGTCAAGAATCAGCAGTTCGGGATTGTCGAGAAGGGTGTGGGCTATGGCAATCCTTTTTTTCTGACCACCCGAAAGCGTGCCGACCAGTGCGTTCATATCGGTTATACGCAATTGATACAGCATCTGTTTGAGCCGATCATCATAGGTCCAAGCATTCTCGCTATCCATTGCAGGAAGAGCGTTGTTGATTGCTTCTTCATTTCCGGAAGCAACGGCTGATTCATAGGCGGCTATGGCGCGGCATGCCGGAAAGTCAGAATTCAAGCATGCTTCAATGACAGAGAGCGATTCATCAATATTCGGTTTCTGAGGGATAAAACCAACGCGCAGGCCATTATGGAATGTGACATTACCGCTATCAGGCGATTCTTCTCCCGCAATTATTCTAAGCAGCGTTGTTTTTCCTGTGCCGTTTTTTGCAATCAGACCGATTTTGTCACCTTGGTTCACACCGAAAGTGACATCGGCAAAAAGCAGGCGGTCGCCATAGCTTTTGGTCAGGTTTTCTATTTGCAGATAGCTTGTCATAGGAGTTGTTTTATCGCGCCAGAGAGAAGTTGAATGATAGCCCGAATGCCGTGTTAGTGGTCGGATAGGCTGTTGAGGAAACAAGAGGTGTGTTAATCTGATGTTCAAAATATAGCCCCATTGTCATTTTACGGCTCAGCACATAGTTGGCAGTCAGGTTAAATGATATTGTACGAGTGCCGGAAGTGGCTTGAGTATAGTTATTTTCTATCCGCCTGATGAGAGCCTGATTCATGGCATAGGAGAAATCACCATTGATTGTCAGGTCATTGCTGACGCCGGTCTGCTTGCCTTTTAGCTTCAGGATTGTGTTGAATCCTACAATCTTATAGCCGATGCCTGCTGTTATTCCGCGTTGTGAGGCTTCGACAACCTGCCCTGCCGAAGAATTAAGCGTAAGCGTGCGCGATTCCCGGAACTCAGCATTGAATGACATGTTGTTTTGCAGGGTTGCCGACAGTCCGATCAGAGGTGCGAAACGCTCGGTTATTGCTACTGATGAAATGTTGTATGGCGATGTCGGAATCGGCTGTCCTGTCAACTCATCAAGCGTGAAGCCAAGTTTGCCGTCTGAGCCGATCCAGTTGAGATATGAAGAGTATGATCCTACGGAGTAGGTACATTGGTAGGCATGTGTTAACGTGAATGTTTTGAATATGTTGGATATGAAACTCAGAGCGGTCAGCCCATCGTATGTTATTCTCCAGTTCGGAAGCACTTCTGCCAAGGATGGGAATGGCGTGAGATATTGTTTCGATGGATTCTTTCCGGAGTAGGCGGCCAGGAATGCCGGAATCAAAACATCGCTTGATGTTGAGCTGACGCCCCCAACTTCCGGATTGAACGGCTGTCCGGCATTTGGATTGCCTTTCATAAAGCCGGTGGTCGGATAATTCATTCCATGATACTGGCTCTCAACGCGCTGGGCAATTACCGGTATGTATTGTAGGAATTTATTGAATGTCGGGCTGTCATATCCATTATTGGCGTTGCTGGAGCGGAGTGCCGTGGCAATAGCGCAGTGGGTTTTGGTGTAACTGCCGGCATACGTTGTCGGCATGTCGGCATACATGAATTGCACCTGTTGCGTCCGGTTGTCGGTCCGGTTGCCAGTGAGTTGTATTTTCAGTCCTTTGATTGGTTCAAGAACTAATTCGATATTGATTTCATTTGTGTGGGAATAGACGGCAGGAGTTGTCTGTCCGTCAGTTGTCATCAGCCAGCCGCGTTCTTTTGCTCTGTCAATGTATGTTTCATCAACGAATCCGAATGCAAAGTCGAGTCCGGGAGCAAGCGGCCCATAGCTTCCGGTCTGACCGAATGCATTGCCGACATTTGGGGCGAACAGAGGCAGAGACATAGAGCGAGTGTCGCGCCAGCGGATTGTCGCGTTGCGAGCGCTCATGGCGAAGCGCGCAGCGTGTTCGCCGATTTCATCCCAGACCGTTTTTTTGCGAAGCACTTCGATGACGGTGAATTTCACATTGTCTGTGCCTCGGTTGAGTATTTCAACTGAGTTGGCGTCAATAACTTTGGATTTGACAACCACAGGAGTATTGTCGGACACTTTTACGGCCGTGATCTTCACTTTCTTATTCCGAAGATTGTGTTTTATGATTATCGAAGTATCGGCTTTGAGCGCATAGGTTCGTTCAAAACGTTTGGCTTTCGGAGTCTTTGATGCGCTTGATGAATCCCGGTTGTTTTTGTTCTTTTTGTTTGCAGCCCGGTTTGACGTTCTTTTGGAAGACGCCGCGAAGCGAGTGTTGACACGTTTCAGGTATGCATTCTTGTTATATAGCCCTTCAAGATTGATGCGACCGTCAATATTCCATGCGGCTTGATTGCTGATGGTGTTGCCCATGTTGACATCATCGATGGTTGCTCCGCGATCCCAGCGGTAAGTAGCGTTATAGGATGCAGATGCAGTTATGAAATCAATGGCCGGAATACGATTGAAGGGAGCACGGTATGTACCGACAAAAGTCTGGTTGTAGGACCAAGGCGTTCCAAGATGCATGATATTGTT
The DNA here is from genome assembly GCA_964438665.1 of uncultured Bacteroides sp. GTDB lineage: Bacteria > Bacteroidota > Bacteroidia > Bacteroidales > Muribaculaceae > Paramuribaculum. Next base: position 1,498 of record CAYTLU010000150.1, on the reverse strand, counting down.
CCAAACCGTGTCACGCCATTCGCGGTATCGATCCGGAAATAGTTTTTTGTTGACAGCTCCGATCGGCTCCTCGATTCTGGCTGAGGTGTTGGAATTGAATGTGAAGTTGAGCGATTTTGTCAGATTCCATGTGACCGCCAGCTGACGATCCCATAAAAAGTTCTTGCTGACAGATACCGGCATGCGGAATTCGGTATCCGTTGCGCTTCGTGTCTGCTGCTCATAGTAGAATCTTGACATCGTTGTCAGAAACGAAATTGATGTCGGAAGCCAGTTCAGTTCCCAGTCCTTGATGAATCTCATATTTTTTGATTTGGAAGATATGAGTTTGTTGAAGGGCTTTAACGGTTTTATATAAGGAGTATAAGAATACTGGAAGCTGCCGCGGTAGTCGTTGGTGTATTCATATTCCGTTGTCGGGTCTGTTTTTGAAGCTTTGCTGAAAGAGAAGTTGATGGTGAAGTTCGCCGGATCCCAGGGCATAGGATTCTTGCTCTGCACGCCAAAATTAAGTCCGGATATGGAGAAATTCTCCATTTTTGTATGTTCGACGGCAAATGCATTGATGGAGTCACGCTCGGCTTTTGATGCACCTTCCAAAGCATCAGAAAGCCGGACATCCTGATCGAGAGGATTGTATTCGGGCGTTGTCTTTTCTTTGGTCATGGAGTAGAAGATGGGTGCTTTGAGCTTGACTTTCTCAGGAAGCAGACGCCCCAAATCGCCCTGAACGGCTACGGAATACCTTAAATAGTCGTCCATCCGGCGTTCGTTGAGGCTTTGATCGACGCCGCCGAATCCGGCGCTCTCGAAATGTCCGGTCAGGTTCACGGTGGCAATGTCGCTGATGCCAAGCATTGCTGTCCCATCGGCAGCCCATCCTCCGGATGATTCAAAATCGGTCACTTTTAGCTCGTTTAACCACACTATGCCGTCTTTTGTGGTCGATGAGTTGTTGCGCACACCGACCATCAGCACTCTGATATCGCTCAATGATGGGTTGCCCATCACAGAGATGCGGTTGTTCTCATTTTCCGGATCTTGTTCGGAATAGACGATTCCGAACCCAACGCCGGGCTCATTAGCGCGTTTAGCCGCATTTCGGCGTTTTTTTGTATCGACAAGGTTCTGCAACGTAAGATTCATGAAGTTGGATTCAGGCCATACTTTGTAGCGTTCTGAGGGGCTGTCGCCGTATCTCCCTTCAGGCGTCAGAGTCAATGGAACTTCATATTCATAGAAGTTATTTTTCACATCAGAGCCGAGGCGTATGAACACAGAGATGTCACCGTTGCGCAGGTTTGTGTGATTGTCGATAAGAGATTCGGCATGAATCCACATTTGGAGACGTTTGTAGTTGCGAAGATCCTGCGATGTGTTACGATAGACAGCCCTCGCATCGCCGGCATTGAGGTCTGTTACTTTCAGAGAGAGCGATTGCTCGTTAAGCTGCACAATCTGGGACTGGCCGGGATCGGATATGCGCGAGACACCCGGC
>CAYTLU010000149.1:0-13390 GCA_964438665.1 uncultured Bacteroides sp. | reverse complement strand
TATCCTTTGTTTCATAAAACAGGCTTTTTGTTTTGTCTAATACCGGTGTTTCCAGTCCGGCGGCATCGAGGATGGTATGGAAAAAGGCATCAGTGGTCGATGCTGCCGGACTGTTATTGTGCAATGCGGCTATTTTTTCGGGGTAGAATGAAAGGTATTTGCTTGAATACCATACCAGGCATGCCGGACGGTGAAGCGGTTCGGTTTCCGATGCATGAAGGTAGATTCCGTCTTCGCCGAGGGATTCTCCATGATCTGAAATGAAAATGATAATGGCATTGCGATTCTCAACGAGTTTGCTCAGCTGCTTGAGAAAGGTGTCTGTTGCCAGTATGCTGTTGTCGTAAGCGTTGACAATCTCTTCATGCGTCAGTCCGGAAATGTCTTTATGGCGCGTATCAGGCATGAAATTGTCAGGCGAATCATTATAATGCGCCTTATACCACCAGTGAGAACCAATCGTATGTATGACACCAAGCAGTGGATCGCATCTTTTTTTGTCGGAATTTTGCAGCCATTCAGATATAGGTTTGAGAAGATCCGTATCGAGCCATTTATTGTAAGAGTACAATGACCGTGCTGAATTTCCATAGACAAGCGTATCAGCCTCGTGTGCAAAATAGGTGTATGATACGGCTATATCCTGATTTGCGAACCATGCCGTTGAATATCCGGCTTTTGAAAACAGGGTTATAAAAGATTGTTCATTGTAGGCCGCATCCTGTGACGATTCATCGGCGCGTGTCATGATTCTCGGAACGCTTGTGTAGGTATGTGTCGGTTCGGAATATATGTTTGGAAAGGAAATTGTTGCCGTGTCAGAACCAAACAATGGCATGGTATTCCTGTGATATCCGTTCATCGGAAGATGGTCGGCACGCAAAGATTCTCCAATGACAAATATGATATCCGGAGGATTCATGTTTTTTTTGACCGGAGTCAAATCAAAAGTATTGCGCACGGTCTTAATTTCCCGCGAATTGTCGATATAACCGTCTATGGCATTATAAATGGAGAAAGGCATACGGTTCATCATTGCGCTGCTCACTCTGTTACCGCCGTAGGCAGGAATCAGTGTCAGAATCAGCGAAAGCAGTGCATGGACGGCTTTATAGCGTCTTGACGGCCGGTTTATGCGCCATCTGACTATGGCCAGACATACGGCAACTGCAATTCCTGACAAGACAGAGATTATCAAAGCCGGATTTATCACCGTGGCCCACATCGTCATATCATTGACCAATGCTATTTCCAGGCTGACGGCATTAAGGCCGACACCTATTGAAAGCGTGAAATAGGCAACGGCTGAGCTGATGGCAGACAGAATCGGGAATAGCAGCGCAAAGACAATGCGGTTAAGCGACATCAATCCTATGATTCCTGCCGCACCGGCTGAAATCAGACACCATTGTCCGATCCAAAGACAAATTCCTTTAAAGTCCGGCGCGGGAACTGATGAAAGCTCTATGCTGACAAAAATCGCACTATATAGAAAGGATACTGCTATCCAAAACACGGTCAACGGATATTTTTGCATTACTGACAGCCTCATACAACTTTCATTTGCGGGTTAATCAGACATTTTCTTGAGAATAACAGGGGATTCCGGTCCCATATTGAAAAGAAGATCGACCGCGCTTAGATTAGGGATAAACCCATATCGGGCGGCTCTGATCTGGTAGTAGCTGACAGGATTGATATTTTCCGCTTTATGGTAGCGGCAGTCGTAGATATTATGACTTTTTTCTGCAAGAATGTCTGTCGGGTTGCCATAGCTGACAGGTGTATCTATTTGCAGGAATCGCCGCATAAGGCGGTCAAGCGATATGCACAGATCCATCAGCTGACGGCCTACGGTTGACGAGTTTATAAGTGCGTCAAAGTCGTCAATGTAAAATTCGCAGAAAGGAGTGCGTCCGTAGGCTGAACGCAGTGCGGTCATGACAATGTTCCACCATGCTCCGTGTGCCGACACATAAATATCGGTCCATTTGGCTTCACTCATTTTGCGCGGTTTCTCTATCGGAACGGTCAGTGTCGCCAATCCGTTGGCATCGGCTATGACTGTGCGGTGAGTTGATTTGAAGCGTTTGTTGAATGGCATGGAAGTGTCAATTACAACCTCCTTTGCAGCCCATATAGCGGCATAGTAGGATGTATCCGCCAGGAATTGCGGAGGAAGAAGCAGTGTCGATTCCGAAAGCTGTGGCATATCAGAAACCGGAATTGGCATTCTTGAATATGCGATTCCAGCGTATGCCTCCGTTAAACAGACTCTTGTCTTTGTCAAAAGAAATCAGGACACGCATCGGCTTGCCAACGATATGGTCTTCCGGCACAAATCCCCAATATCGGGAATCAAGGGAATTATCGCGGTTGTCACCCATCATGAAATAGTAGTCCATTTCAAAAGTGTATCTGTCGGTCTGTTTTCCATCGACATATATTTCTCCATTGCGGATATATGAATCGGGATGGTTTTCATAATTACGGATGATGCGTTCATACATTGGCCAGTTGTCAACCGTAAGCCTGACTGTCTCACCCTTTTTAGGAATCCGGACAGGACCGTAATCGGCGCGTGTCCAGTCATCGCTTATGATGGCCGGGAACAGATATTCGCCTTTGGGAGCAGGCTCACGGACAGCGTTGACAAACGATGGCATCTTCATGAGCTTTGCAAGCATGGCGTTGGATAGCGGCGTAACGTAGATGTGCGGATTGTTTGAACTGATATTGAATCCCTGATCCTCCAGTTGCGCGATTGACATCATGTCGAAGCTGACAGCCCGACTCCGGCGATCTTCTACGGCAACTCCGATTTCATCCCAATCGGCGTCAGACATCGGGGCGGAAGTCTGGAAAACATAGTTGAACTGCGCTTCTTTAGGCCAGGGTTGCAGCTTGTGATTGATATATATCTGGCCGTCGATGATGCTAAGCGTCTCTCCGGGCAGTCCGACAGCGCGTTTCACATAGTTCTCGCGTCGGTCAACAGGGCGGTACATAAGTTCGCCGAAAATATCAGGGTTTGCGAGCATCCGCTGTTTCCCGATTTCATCGCGAATCAGCGATGCCTCATAGTCATTAAGCGATAGTAGTTGCTGCAACAATGCAGGATCATTGCGAAGAGCGTCATCACCGATCATGCGTTTAAGCGTGTGATAGTCCGGATTCTGCTGATTGACAACGATGGAATCGCCGGCAGGGAAATTGAACACCACGATGTCACCGGTCTGTATTTTGCCCAGTCCGGCCAGACGGTGGTATTTCCAGCGAGGCCATTCGATATAGCTTTTGGAGTTGGTGATAGGGAATGTGTTCTGGACGAGAGGAAAGTGGATCGGTGTCATCGGAACGCGAGGTCCGTATGACATTTTGTTGACCCAAAGATAATCACCTGTCAGGAGTGTCTTTTCAAGCGATGATGACGGTATCTGATAGTTCTGACCGATGAAAGTGAACACGAAATAAACCAGTATCAGCGCATAGACAATGGCGTCAACCCAGCTCATGATCATCCTGACGGCAGGATATTTGCTCCGTTTCCACCATGTGAACGGAATATAGCCGGTGATGTATATGTCGAATAGCAGGGGCAGCAACAGCAGTGTCCACCAGTTTCCGAGCCATACGATCCAGGCTATGAATATCAGCGCGACAACGCCAAAGCGAATCCAGCGTGTGGTCTTTACTTCTGCGATGCGTTTTTTGAGATCATTTTTGAACGTCATTTTATTTTCAGGCGTATTTGTCATCGAATATAAATATATGCGGTTATTTTAATATGTCAATCAGACGCGAATCGGCGATGATGCGGTGCATCAGCATATCCATTGTGAGGAATCCTTTTTGTGTAGCCACCCATTCGGCCGCAGTCACGGCTCCAAGGGCAAACCCCATCCGGCTTTTGGCTTCATGAGTGATGGTTATGGAATCAACCTCGGACTCCCATTTGACGGTATGCGTTCCCGGGACTTCGCCTATGCGCTCATGGCGTATGGTCATTTTCGACGGATCGGCAGTCTCATCTTCGGTCCATGAGTCGATTGCATTGTTTTCTGTTATTATGCCGTTAGCCAGTGAGACGGCCGTGCCGCTTGGATGGTCAATCTTGTGGATATGATGAATTTCGGTCATTTCCGGATGGTATTGCGGAAATCCGTTCATCATTGCAGCTAGATATTTGTTGAGGGCGAAGAAAAGGTTTACGCCGATACTGAAGTTGGAAGTCCAGAAAAATGTAGCATCGTTTTGTTCACACAGTCGGCGGATTTCGTCTATTCTTTCGGTCCAGCCGGTGCTTCCCGACACAACTTTCACACCTTGGGCAAACGCCCGGATATAGTTGTTGAATGCGCTTTTCGGCGTGGTGAATTCGATTGCAACATCTGCGCTGCGGAACTTGTCGCTGTCAAAATCATCGAGATTGTCAATGTCAATGATTGAAACAATCTCGTGTCCGCGCTGAAGCGCTATCTGTTCGATTGCCCGGCCCATCTTGCCGTAGCCTATCAGAGCTATTTTCATCCTTAATCCTGTAATATTGCAGTTTAATATTTTGTTACATGGGTAATGCGTTGTTAGGCATGGTAAAAGTACAAATAAAATCTGACAACCTAAATCCTTTCGGAAGAATATTTTCAATCACAAAGCAATTGCATATGCGATAAAAACATTCGCCCCTTCGCGATTGTTGGCAAAGGGGCGAATGTCATGTGTGATTTAACGACTGCTTATTCGGATTTCCTTTTTCTCCACAGTGCAGTCATGTCCTCAAGTGATTTGCCTTTTGTTTCAGGAACAAGGCGCGCAACAAACCATGCGGCAATGATGCAGATGACGCCATAGAGACCATAGGCAAAGCAGTGACCGAATTTATCGCCCATATCTCCAAGCGTCATGTTGTACATCGGCACGAATGTCGATGAGACAATGAAATTGAAGATCCATTGGAAAGCTACGGCTATTGCAACCGCCTGGCTGCGGATTGTGTTCGGGAATATCTCGGAGATCAGCACCCAGCATATCGGACCCCATGAAAACATGAATGAAGCCGAATAGACCATGATGGAGACCACCGGAATGATCGGGCTGACCGCGATAACATTCGACAGGGCTACACCCAAAGCTCCGATGGCCATGCCGATAGACCCCCATATCAACAGGGGCTTGCGTCCCAGTTTTTCAACCGTGAACACCGCAACAAGTGTGAATGCGATGTTGACAATGCCCATGATGACAGTCTGCACCATAGGATTGCCCATGTTCATCGATTCAAAGATGCGCGGCGCATAGTAGAGAACCGCATTGATGCCTACGGCTTGCTGGAAAACGGATAGCATCACACCGATGAAGATCACCATTACGCCAAAAGAGAAAAGGCGTTCGGAGTTTGTTGTCACGGTGTTTTTGATCTGATTCAGAATCTCTTTGCCTTTGACCGTACCGTTGATTTTGTAAAGGATTTCCAGTGCCTTGCCGTAATTTCCTTTCAGCACGAGATAGCGCGGAGATTCGGGAATCAAGCAGACGAGGATTGCAAACAATCCTGCAACAAATGCCTCGCTTCCAAACATATATCGCCATCCCATCTCTATGGTCCAGGGGTCGGATGCAGGGCTGACAGAATATATAGCCTCACTGATCTTTTCGATGACAGGCTGAGTGTGGTTGCCAAGAATGAGGAAGTTGACAAAATAGACCACCAGCTGACCGAAAATGATGGCAAACTGATTCCAGGAGACAAGCGTGCCGCGCAGATTCGATGGCGCGACCTCCGCAATATACATCGGGCATATTGCCGATGCAAGCCCCACACCGACGCCTCCTATGATTCTGTAGATATTGAATGCGATAAGCAGGCTGAACGATGGTTTGCCGTAGTCATAGAACGCAAATTCGGGATAGTATGATCCCAGCGCCGACACGAAGAAAAAGACTCCGGCTATGAAGAGCGTTTTCTTGCGTCCGAGATGTCCGGCCAGCAATCCCGACAGCGCGCTGCCGATGATGCATCCGATCAGTGCGCTTGACGATGTGATTCCATGAATTGTGTCGGTGTAGATAAAATCCTTTGCACCGATGAAAAAAGCCTGAAGGCCTTTTTCGGCTCCGGAAATCACGGCTGTGTCATATCCGAAAAGCAATCCGCCGAGAACGGCGACCAGCACTATGGAAAACAGATAGCTCCGGCTTCCTTTTTGTTCGGTTGTAGAAGTCATTGCCCCGATTGTTTAGACATACATGTTGACGATTGCTTCGTAGAGTTCCTGCTTGCCGGAAGTCTGCTTCGGTTCGCCTGCCGTCTTGGCGTAGGCAACGATATCTTCAAGCGACATTTCGCCTGATTCAAAATCCTTGCCTTTGCCGCTGTCAAACGATGCATAACGGTCGGCAAGCATCTTCTTGTAGGGTGATTTTTCGAGAATATCGGCTGCCGACAGCAGGGCGCGTGCCATCGCATCCATTCCGGCGATGTGTGCAATGAAAATATCTTCGAGGTCGGTTGAGTTGCGGCGAGTCTTGGCATCGAAATTTGTGCCGCCGTTTCCGAAACCGCCGTTGCGGATGATCTGCATCATGGCCTGCGTCAATTCAAAGTTGTCAATTGGGAACTGATCGGTATCCCATCCGTTCTGATAGTCGCCGCGGTTGGCATCGATTGATCCCAGCATGCCGTTGTCAACAGCCACCGCCAGCTCATGTTCGAATGTGTGTCCGGCCAGAGTAGCGTGGTTGACTTCGATATTGACCTTGAAATCCTTGTCGAGATTGTGTGCTTTCAGGAAGCCTATCACGGTCTCCGTATCGACGTCATACTGATGTTTTGTCGGTTCCATCGGTTTGGGTTCGATCAGGAATGTGCCGGTGAAGCCTTTTGCGCGGGCGTAGTCACGTGCCATCGTGAGCATGCGCGCCAGATGTTCTTTCTCGCGCTTCTGATCGGTGTTGAGCAGGCTCATGTAGCCTTCGCGTCCGCCCCAGAACACGTAGTTGCTTCCGCCAAGCTCTATGGTTGCGTCAATGGCATTCTTTATCTGTACGGCAGCGCGTGCCACAACATCAAAGTCGGGATTCGTGGCCGCTCCGTTCATGTAGCGTTTGTGGCCGAACACGTTTGCCGTTCCCCACAGGTTCTTGATGCCTGTCTCTGCCATCTTTCCCTTGATATAGGCAACGATGGTTTTCATGTTGGCTTCATATTCTTCTATTGAATTGCCTTCGCTGACGAGGTCAACATCATGGAAGCAGAAATATTCGATGCCCATTTTCTGCATAAATTCAAAACCTGCATCGACTTTCGCTTTTGCCGCCTCGATAGTATCTGTCGGGCTGTTCCAAGGGAATTGCTTCGTAGGGCCGCCAAACTGGTCGCCGCCTTCTGCGCATAGAGTGTGCCACCATGCCATAGCAAATTTAAACCATTCTTTCATCGGCTTGCCGAGAACAATGCGATCAGCATCATAATATCTGTAGGCCAGAGGATTATAACTGTTGACCCCTTCAAATTTGATTTTTCCTATTCCGGGAAAATATTCTTTCTTTTCCATCTTTGTAATTTTATTTGAAATTATTCAGTTCGTTTTCAAGATATTTTTTCCACCGTTGATATGCCTCTATGTAGGGCGAACGGTCTGGATCAGGGTTAATTTCCATTATTTTTTTCAGCGATGCGAATGCCTCGTTGTTGTCTTTGTATATTCCCGCACCGATTCCGGCGGCTCTTGCCGCTCCTGTCGCACCGTCGGTGTCATAGAGGTCTATGGAAGCTCCGGAGACGCCTGCCAGCGTCTGGCGGAACACCGGACTGAGAAACATATTTGCATTTCCGGCATGGATGCGGTTGATTTCCATGCCCATATCTCTCATGATTTCCATGCCGTACATGAACGAGAACACGATTCCTTCCTGCGCCGCACGGAGTATATGGCTGCGGTTGTGGATATTGAAATTGATATTGTGGAAAGAGCATCCGATCTCATGGTTTTCAAGCACTCGCTCCGCTCCGTTGCCGAATGGGAGAATAGAGATCCCGGCCGATCCGATCGGGGCTTCGGCTGCCAGATCGTTCATTTGGGAGTAGGAGATGCCATCGGGGGCTATGTCGCGTCTGCACCATGAATTGAGGATTCCGGTGCCGTTGATGCATGTCATGACTCCGATGCGCGTCCGGGATTCCGAATGATTGACATGGGCAAAGTTGTTGACTCGCGAAAGCGGATCGTAGTCAACTGTGCCGTTGATACCATAGACAACCCCTGATGTCCCTGCCGTCGAGGCCACTTCTCCCGGATTGAACACATTCAGCGATACGGCGTTGTTGGGTTGGTCGCCGGCGCGGTAGGTCACCGGAGTGCCTTCGGCAAGTCCCAGTTCGCGGGCGGCTTCGCCGGTCACGCAGCCTTGCGGTCCGAATGTAGGAAGTATTTCCGGAAGGATGTTGCCGTCAAATCCGAAGTAGTCCATGAGGAATTTTGCCGGAGCATTGTTCTTGAAATCCCAAAGCATGTATTCCGACAGTCCTTCGGGATTGGTGCATATCCGGCCTGTCAGTCGCATTGCGATATAGTCGCCGGGCAGCATCACCTTATGTATCTTGTCGAAGTTGGCCGGCTCGTTTTCTTTCAGCCATTTAAGTTTCGAAGCTGTGAAATTGCCTGGCGAATTTAGCAGCCTTGACAGGCAGATGTCATGGCCGAGATCATCAAAAGCTTTGTTGCCGAAAGGCACTCCGCGCGAGTCACACCAGATTATTGAATCGCGGATGACATTGTGCTGACTGTCAACGGCGACCAGACCGTGCATCTGGTATGATATTCCGATTGCGGCAATATCGGCCGGATCGATGCGGCTTGTTGATAGAATGGATGCTGTGGCTTGTTTGAGATAGCCCCACCAGCTATGCGGGTCTTGTTCGGCCCATCCGGGATTCAGCGCCTTGATCTGAGCTTCGGCCTTCGGGAAAAAGTCGGAGGCGATGCAGAGACCGGTATCAGAGTTTACAAGAGCAGCTTTTACTGAGGAGCTGCCGATGTCGTAACCTAATAAAAACATAAATTATTATTAGAGATAAGGATATTAAGATTGCTAATGCAAATTTATGCAATCTGATTCTAATAATGTAACAGAAAAAAGAAAAAAAACACTTACGCCTGTCTCAGCAAAAAAATTCCGGAAGTTTTTGCCGGCTGCGATCTGTTAAAGCGTGCCTTGTTCGACGGCTACGGCCACACGCTCAATGATTGCGTCCTTTTCGTCCTCATCGGGGTTGTAGTCTCCTTTGAGATTAACGCCGAAAAAGCGTCCGAACGTCTGCCAGAACCCGGCGCGGAAACTGCCCAGAAATGCTTTGATGATATTGTAGCCCGACTGGTTCGTTTCGCGTTTGATGAGCTTTATAAGCATCTGGGCCTGTGATTTGGTGAATCTTTTCAACACAGGCTTGTATTGCTTGAAAATGGAGCTTTCCATCCGCTTCAGATATTCCTCACGCTCTTTTTTTGTGGGGAATGTCTCGATGTATTCGTAGGTTTCGAGCAGCGTCTCGCATATCAGTTTGGCGTAGGGGAGCGTACGCTTGACATCGCGCACGGTTTTCCAATAGAACTCTTCCTGCTTTTTGTTCTTGAACACCATCTTGGGATAGACAATCACATCGTTCAACACGATGACTTTCACCTCCTCGCCATCGATAACTGTCCGGTAATAGCCCTTGGCATACGGTTTTCTCCCTGTCCCGACATTCTCCGGCAACTCAATCAGCATAGGCTCTTGGGCAACAGATGCCAAAAAGCTGAAAAGCATTATGAGAGCCAAGAGATGTTTCATAGACGGATGTGGGTATTTACATGTTGATATAACGTGCGATAGGGAGAAAATGTGTGTAACGGATGTTAAATCTTTGTTGCAGGCGGATAGTCAACGGTGTAGTGCAGCCCATGCGACTCTTTGCGCTCTTTGGCCTGGCGCATGATGAGATAGCCTACGTTGATGATGTTGCGCAGTTCGCATATCTCGCGTGAGGCTTTTGAGCATTTGAACAGGCGTTCGGTCTCTTCATAGAGGATGTCAAGCCGGTTCCAGGCTCTGTCCAGACGCAGATTGCTGCGTACAATCCCGACATACGCGCTCATTATCTGGCCCACCTCTTTTGCGCTTTGGGTGATCAGCACCATTTCCTCAGGATGAGTTGTTCCGTCATCGTTCCAGTCCGGAACGTCATCGCGCAGGTCGTAATGATTCAGATTGGCTTTGGCGTGTTTTGCTGCAGCATCGGCATAGACCACGGCTTCGATCAGCGAGTTGGATGCCAACCTGTTGCCTCCGTGCAGACCGGTGCAGGAACATTCACCGACGGCATACAGGCGGTTGATGGACGATTGTCCGTCAAGGTCAACTTTTATGCCGCCGCAGAGATAGTGGGCGGCCGGAGCGACAGGGATATAGTCTTTCGTGATGTCGATGCCGAGAGAAAGGCATTTGGCATAGATGTTTGGGAAATGATGGCGGGTCTCGTCGGCATCCTTATGGGTCACATCGAGATAAACGTGGTCATCGCCGTGGAGCTTCATTTCCGAGTCGATTGCACGAGCAACGATGTCGCGCGGAGCCAGCGACAGGCGCGGGTCATATTTGTGCATGAATTCTTCGCCGCGCAGATTGCGGAGCACGGCGCCGTAGCCGCGCATGGCTTCCGTTATCAGGAATGACGGGCGGTCGCCGGGATGATACAGTGCTGTGGGGTGGAACTGGATGAATTCCATGTCTTTGACTGTTCCCTTGGCGCGATAGACCATCGCGATGCCATCGCCGGTGGCCACCAGTGGATTGGTCGTGGTGGTATATACCGCACCTACGCCTCCGGTTGCCATCAGCGTCACGCGAGCAAGAAACTTATCGACATCGCCCGATGTCGGGTTCAGCACATAAGCTCCATAGCAGGTGATGTCCGGCGTGCGTCGGGTCACGATTTTTCCCAGATGATGCTGTGTGATTATCTCGATTGCAAAATGATTCTCGAATATGTCGATATGCGGGTTGGCTTTCACCTGCCTGATGAGGCTTTGCTGGATTTCATAACCAGTGTTGTCGGCATGGTGCAGAATTCGGAATTCCGAATGGCCGCCCTCACGGTGGAGGTCGAAGTTGCCGTTGGCGTCTTTGTCAAAGTCAACGCCCCAACCTACGAGCTGCCGGATCTGGCCGGGAGCTTCGGTGACTACTTTTCTCACCGCTTCCGGGTCGCTGAGCCAGTCGCCGGCAATCATGGTGTCCTCGATATGTTTTTCGAAATTATCCACTGCAAGGTTGGTGACCGATGCCACTCCGCCTTGCGCCAACGCTGTATTGGCTTCGTCCAATGTGGTTTTGCAGACCAGAGCTACTTTAATGTCCGGACCAGCCACTTTTAATGCAAAACTCATGCCGGCAATGCCCGAACCAATCACGAGACAATCATACCTGTGTGTCATTGTTATGCTTTTTTGAAGAGTCCAGATTCACGGTGGGCTCAATATTATCGGTTATGCGGCAAAATTACGCAAAAATAACGGTCAATCAAAAAATAATCAGCGAGCTTTGGCGGCGAAGCGCGATGTGAGCGCCCCGACAAGCAGTCCGATGATCACGATAAGCAGAAACACGATAGTCAGATCGGAGATGTCGAGCCTGACCGGATAGGATGTGACGGCAAGAGTCTCCGGGTCGGCGTTGAGTTTTATGAAGCCGCCATATTGCTGTGCTACAGTCAGCGCAGCCCCCAGAATTATGCCAGTCACGCCGCCCACAATGGTGATCAGCCACCCTTCCCACATGAATATCCTGCGGATGATTGAAGTGGTTGCGCCCATAGAGCGTAGCGTCTTCATATTGTCTTTCTTCTCGATTATGAGCATTGAGAGCGTTGAAATGACATTGAACGAGGCTATGACAAGGATGAATGCGAGCATGACGAATGTGATCCATTTTTCAACAGAGATCATTTTAAAGGACTGCGCTTCCTGCTGCATGCGGTCTTTGGCAATCAGCCCCGGAGGCAGCGTTTTGCCGATGGTTTCCAGTCCGCGCATTTCAGACACACCCGGAGCAAGCGCGATTTCGATGCTTGTCGCGTGACATGAATCGTAGTCGAGAAGATTGCGTGCGATGTCGAGAGGCACTATTATTGTCTGAAGATCCTGTTCGTTGTCGTTGAAACGATACACGCCGCCGATAAACATGGAGTCGGCGCGGAACGAAGCCATCGGATTGGCCGTGTTGATTCGGCCGGTGCGTTTCGGGACGTAAACCGACAGCAATTCGTCAGCTCCGGGAAATGCTTTCAGTCTCATCGCCACGCCGACGCTGAGTGTTGCCATCGGCATTTCTACTTCGGATGTCAGATATTGTCCGTCGATGATGGCCGATTCAATTTCCGTGACGTTGTAGTAGCCCTCCGGCACTCCTTGTAGGGTTACGGCCATTTGCGCCCCGCGATACATGGCCAGCGCCTGTTCGCTGATTGTCGGAATGGCGGATGCCACTTCCGGAAGTTTTTTCAGCACGGCTACAAGCGAGTCGGCGTTGCCGATTGTCTTTCCCTGAACGGATGTCACTTTTATCTGCGGGTCGAATTTTGACAGGCGGCCTACGGCAAGGTCGCTGAAACCGTTGAAAATGGAAAGCACGCAGACAATCGCCGCCGTTGCCACCGCAATGCCAAGAATGGAGACAATGGAGATCACGTTGACAGCGTTATGGCTTTTTTTCGACAGCAGATAGCGCAGGGCCACTCGAAATGACAGCATGCTTATTCCTTTTTTAGATGCGTTATTCCTCGGCTGTTTCGGTGTCGGATGAAGCCGGATGCTTCCGCGCGTCTTCTTCAAGCAGATTATCGATGTTTTCTATATAGTCGAGCGAATCGTCGAGGAAGAATGTCAGTTCGGGAGTCTTGCGCAATTGGTGGCGCACAATCTGAGCGAGTTCATATCGGATAGTCTTGGCATTGCGGTTGATGTTCTCGATCACCTTTTGCGATTCCGCGCCGGGAAACACCGACAGATATGCCTTTGCCGTGCTTAGGTCGGGCGATACGCGCACTGTGCTGACCGACACCAGCACACCGTGGGTCTTGGCTGTCTGGCGGCGGAATATCTCGCTGAGTTCTTTTTGTATGAGCCGGGCTATTTTTGCTTGTCTTGTTGATTCCATAATTATATAATTCTATGCATGTTTCATGTGTTATAAACACACGGAACAAATGTTTGACTCACAAAAGTACAAATTTTTTCATTCTCCTTTCAACAAATCTGTTGATTTGCCGCTTTCCCGCCCGAATAGCATAATTTGATAATAAAAAAGATTCGCTATCCTCGCATTGTCAATTTAGTGAACAATTACAGTAAAC
>CAYTLU010000148.1:0-2630 GCA_964438665.1 uncultured Bacteroides sp. | reverse complement strand
TTTGGTCGCCTCCTCTTTGGTTAAACCGTCGGCAGAAACTACCAATTGCGCCAGTTCCATCGCTTTGTCGTCGGTCTTTTTGTCTTTGCCAAAAAGCGTTGCAGGATACAGACAGCACAAAAATAATCCTGTGAAAATAATCACTCGTTTCATAATATACTTATCTCCATCTTTGAATTATAGTCTTTGTAACGGTTTTCGGCTGTCCGTTGCCCCAGGCCACACCGATGGCTTTGCAGGCCTCCACAATGCTTCTCTTGAACAGCTGCTTGTCTTCATATTGTTTCATCTGAAAATCCCACTCACGCTTGGCGTCGGCATCTAATTTTGCAGATATATCGTTGCGCAGCGCAACCACATCGTCATAATTTTCTGCATTGAGGTCAATGTCATTAATTATCTCGGCGACGACTTTTGCCCCTGCCGGATCCGGTTGGTGCATCCATGCATTTTTCGCCTTATTCAACAATGCTGCAGCCTCGGTGTCGCGTTTCTGAATATATATCTGTCCGGCTGCCGACTGACATTTGCTGTAACATTCCGAACAAACATCCGGGATGGTCATCAAACGAAAAATTGCCTCATCGAACCGCTGCATACCGGCAAGAGTCTGTGCGTGGTTGATAATTTCGTCACAGTGAGTTTCATAGTATGACACGATCTTCGCATTGGCTTCGGACAGCATATTTTGAATTGCCGTATTTTTCGCGTTCAATCTGGAAAAAGAGGATATAAACGCTTTGGTTTCCGTTGTGCCGATACCGGCTGTAGCGACGGTGGTCGAGGCATAGATTCTGTCATCCAACACATCGCCAACCATCACCGTAATCTCCAGTTTTTGCGAGACTCTTGGCGGCGTAGAGGGCACTATGTCTTTGGATTGGACATCTATTCTTGCGGTCAGGACAAAACGTCCTGCATCATTATGGGCAGTGAATCCGCCTGAAGATGCAATTTGAAGCAATTTGCTCTCCAAATTTTGCATAGATTCGGCCGGGATGTCCGTTTCGGGAATAACGACATTCAAAGACAGACGGCTGTTTTCAGCCTCATTTTGAGCGTGTATTGCGTGAATAGATAGACAAAACACACAGCACAATATCAGATTTCGTATCATATTGTTTACTATTTTTCACCTAAAACGACAACCGCCTCGCCAAGACCTCTTACCATTACTTTTGACGTTATTCCGAAAGGCGAGGCCTGTAAATATTTTCTTAAACTTGTGGCGAATGCCCGAGCATCCATAGCGACACCCTTATCATTGGCCAACGGAATACGCACCTGTTCGAATTGGGCGAAATTCTCTGTGGCATCACTCAAATTGAAAACGCCTTTGACGGTATTGTCGCGAAGCCATGATTGAATGCAATCCAACAACTCTTCGCCGTCGTATTCCGATTCCAAATCTTCATCCCAATTGTCCCAGCACCTGACAGTCAGAACAATCTCTCTGCCGTTTGTTTGCAAATCGCGGAAATAGCGGATTAGCTGTTCGTCGAAATCGTCAATGTGTTCGCTTACAGCCGATTCAAGAATTCGGGGGACAATATCCTTGGAGGCTTTGCTCGTGCCGGAGGCTGTCGCGATCCGTTTATTCGTATAGGCGTCGAATGCTTCCAGTATAAAAGTCGCGGATTTTCCTTTGGTCTCCACATTGATTTGCCATCCCAACTGAATGATTATATCCGATTTGGTACGGCGTTTCAATACATCCAATGGACTTTCGGCGAGCATAGCTCCGCTCGATTTGCTCATCGTAACATTGTCCTCAGCCGAGCGAGTAGCTATACTCTTTGTCTCTTGTTCGCAATCTTTCAGACTGTAACCTTTATCTGTCAGCATTGCACCGATTTTGCTGATGACACCGCTCAATTCTGTATCTTCCTGAAATGCCTGTTTATAGTTGGGCACACGGATTGTTTGCCCTTGGTCCTGATAGGTCGACACGAAGTATCGCTGGATACACCAATTGTCGCTGGGCACAATCATCAAAGTCGGTTTTTTCTCTTGGGCGACAGCCGAGATTGCAAACAATGCAGTCACAAAACAGATTAAACTTTTTTTCATATTGCAACAATACAATTAACTTCTTGATAAAGATTCTACGCGAGACAAATATACGATTTTTATTTCATATTATGTCATTTGATACAAAAAATCATCTAACAGCGAAATACTATTATCCTCATTTTATATCTTGTTTAGATTCGTGCAATGGCGTAGATTGATTTATAACGATACGGAATGTTGACTATATCGATCAACGAGTTAGCACAATTTCCAAACACGATTTCCCCATACAAGTCTTTCAGTATTCGTCGGTTGGCGTCATTTATTTGGTTGGTCTTTATGGCGGCAAGATAAACGCGAGTCGCTTCTTCGTTGTCGTGGCCCCCCACTGATGACGCTCAACGGTACATTCTTCGGCTTGGCAATACTCGCCCAACTGTGGCGGCTGACATACATCGTCAGCGGCGTGAAAATCTTGGCGAGTTTGGGGCCAGCAGAAATTTCTACTGAGCCGGATTTTCCCCAATGCGACGATCGTTTCCGATCGCTTCCATGTGCAGAAACTGATGAACGAGGCCGTGAGCGACCTGCGCGTAGATTATCGCTGGCAGGCTATC
>CAYTLU010000147.1:0-3707 GCA_964438665.1 uncultured Bacteroides sp. | reverse complement strand
CCTGTTGAATACTACAACCTCCAGGGCGTTCGCGTTGACGCTGAAAATCTTGCTCCCGGCTTCTACATCGTTCGCCAGGGCAGCAACGCCAAGAAAGTGTTCATTCAGAAATAAAATATCATCCCTCCCAATCCGGGACTGATAAATCTCTCAAACCGGGGCATCGCATCCACGATGCCCCGGTTTCTCATCCCCCCTGTTTTAATTTTATTTAACACAACAATTATAAATATTCCTCCCAAAATCTTTAGATTTGCGATTAAACTAAAACTAAAACCATGATATAGCGATCGCATAAAACGATGATAAAGTTTCCACCCAAACACAACTTATCACAAAAAAACTAATACCCCCCATAATACATTTGGCCATCTCAAAAGCCATATTTCCTATTGACCTTATTTATTAACCAATTATTATTTATAACACAAATCTTTAAACCCATGAGAAAAATTTACTCACTGTTTCTCGTGCTGTTGATGCTCCCAATGCTTGCAGTAGCCCAGATGAATATGGCCATAGGCAAGACTCACAATGGCGCGAACTACAGAGATCGAGACCCGCAAAACAAAGAAACACGCGTCTTGATCCCTTTCTCTGCTGTTAATTTCACACAACCGACACCTGAAACAGGAAAAGATTTCTCTGTCGGAATGTGGTTCAAAACAACCGGAATTTACAGATACAACAATCCAAAAGTTGGTGTATTGCTCCGTTTAGGCACAGGCAACCACATGAATGCCAACGGCTCATTATGGATTCACCAACATCTCGACGGAGAGCTCAAGATCTGTATGAACGCAGACAACATCGGTGGCTTTACCGGCTACAGTTGGTCAACGACTCAAGCCAACTGCGGTAAGTCGCTTGGCAATGCTCCATTTAATGAATGGCATTATCTTTTGCTCGTTTTCGATTCATCCAACCATACAATAACCGCCTATCTCGATGGAACACAGACATTTCAAGACACAAACGCACCGGCTATCGGCTATAAGTGGGATGATGGCGTATTCCAGGCTATTTGCCAAAGTTATTCGGGCCAACTCGATGAATTCCAATTGTTCGATGCTGTTCTGACTCCTGAACAAGCTGCCACTGCCTACATCAATGCCAAGGGCATTGCTGGCCTGTCTGCTCTGTTCACTTTTGATGAACTGAAAGAAGGCACCGGCGGCCAGTTTCCCAGCGTAGCAGGCTCGGTTACTGATGCCGTTGCAACATACCAAAACTGCACATACAGTAATTATTGGGCTGAAGGTCTTGCCAATCTTTCTGACGCAACCGAGACTGACGCGACTTTTTTTATGGGTCGTGAGATTCCGGTTACAGAGGCAACTATCACCATCCAACAACCGACTGAAGGAGGAACTTTCACCGTCAACGATGGCACAACGGATCATTCCGAAACATTCACCACCAACACCGGCACGGAGCTGACCCTGAATGCCACTCCCGATGCAGGCTACAATCTGGTAGGATTCTACACCGTTGATGGAGAGACCGAAACAAAACTCGAAGGCAACACATTCACTCCGGCTGGCGATGCCACTCTGACAGCTCGTTTCACCGCTGAAACATACGCCCTGACGGTGGCTAACGAACAGCAGATCCCCTACACCCTGACATATAACGGCGCTGAGGTTACCGACCTCGCAGCTTTGCTTGGCGGCGGCGCAGAATACGTGCTGACCCTGACTGTGCCCGATGACAAGGTGCTTAACGCTGTTCGACTTGGCGAAACAGTGCTCACTCCAAACACCGATGGCCAATACACATTCACAATGTCGGCCGACGCAACGCTGACCATCGATGCTCGCGCAAAATCACAATACGTAGTGACCATCAACCAGCCGACCTCCGGTGGCACAATCAGCGCAAGCAACAATGGCGTGGACATAGTCTCAGGCGAAGAAGTGCTTGAAGGCACAGTGCTCACTCTCAGCAACACTCCGGAAATCGGATATCTCTTCACCAACTACACCGTTGACGGCAACGCAATCGAAGGCAACAGTGTGACAGTCAACAGTCCTGTCACTATCTCCGGCGAATTTGGAGAAGGCGTGGATTATTGCATTCCCGAGGGAAGGGCAACCCGCATCGACCGCGGCATCACTTCTCTGACCGTAACTGAAAGCGGGACAGGAACCACTGTCACCGTTACCGGCACTGGCACAACTTATGGCCGCAAGCTTTACAATGATCAGACCGGCACTATAGTGACAACCACCGCCGGTGCAACAATCACCATCAAAGACAACGGTATAGGCACATGGATGTCAAACTACGTATATATCGACTACAATAAAAATGGCGTGTTTGAGTTCGATCCGGCTGCTTGTGCAGGAGCTAACGTTGACGGAGAACTCGTGAGCCACACCGGTTTCAGCAATAACGCAAGTAATCCCACGGTGGCAAGCGATGGTTCTACTATTGACTGGCAAAAATCTTACGAATGTACTCTCCCGACAATCCAACTCCCCGAGGATATTGCTCCCGGCGACTACCGCATCCGCCACAAATTGGATTGGAACTGTGCAGATCCCTGCGGCCGTCTTTCCGAAAACGGATATAACGGCGACTACATGGATGCAAACGGTGGTGGTGTCATCGACTTCACTATCCGAATCGAATCGAATGAGTATGATGCTCCGCGCACCATAACAGTCGCTTCTTCCAATGAAGCTCTCGGAACTGTGGCCATCACCAGCCCGGCTACCGATGAGAAATCAATAAGCACCCCTCAAAAGGCTGTGATCATAAAAGCTACTCCGGTCGAAACCGCTACATTCAAGAACTGGACAAACGCCGATGGCGAAGTAGTTTCTACCGAAGCTACCTACTCCTACACCGGCGAAACTGACATCACTCTGACAGCCAACTTCGGACACATGCTGAATGTGGAAGTTGCCACAGGTGGCGCTATCGAATCGATCGTCAATGCTGAAACAGGCGAAGCCATTGCCAACCACTCGGTTGTTGACCCCGATACTCACATCAAAGTGACAGTAACCCCGCCCGAAAAAAAGATTACAGTTGTCAGCGTCAACGGTGGCGCAGGTATTGCCTGTGAACAGAATCTTTATGAATTCAGGATCAATGAAAACAGCGATGTCAACT
This sequence comes from uncultured Bacteroides sp., assembly GCA_964438665.1. Taxonomy (GTDB): domain Bacteria; phylum Bacteroidota; class Bacteroidia; order Bacteroidales; family Muribaculaceae; genus Paramuribaculum. The sequence goes on along the minus strand of CAYTLU010000147.1, from coordinate 587 downwards.
TCTCTTTCGATGACAAGATTTTGAATCTTACGCTCAACGTTGCCGGTGACGGATCTGTTGAATGTTGGTCGGCAGCTTCCGATGACTTCTACACTCCGATGGGAACTCAGCTTCATACCGGCGACCGCATCATCAATGGTACGGACATTCACTTTTGGGCAAAACCGGCCGAAGGCAAGGATCTTACCGCTGTAAGCCTGACGATGGGCGGCGAGACATTTGACCTCTCGTTCGATAACGAAGACTACTGGCTACTTGACGACGAATCCGGCAGATACTACATGCCTTGGGCTGTAGAGGATTCTGTTGAGATCACATTCACATTCTCCGACAGCGCTCAGGCCATCGATGAAATCGGTATCGATCCCGCTAACGGTCCTGTTGAATACTACAATCTCCAGGGCGTTCGCGTTGACGCTGAAAACCTTGCTCCCGGCTTCTACATCGTTCGCCAGGGCAGCAACGCCAAGAAAGTATTCATCCGGAAATAACGAATCATCCCTCCCAAACCGGGACTAATCCCAATCGGGACTGATAAATCTCTCAAACCGGGGCATCCATCCACGATGCCCCGGTTTTCTATCCCC
>CAYTLU010000146.1:0-3676 GCA_964438665.1 uncultured Bacteroides sp. | reverse complement strand
TCTTTTTCGGCTTGCTTTGCGGCCGCGATACGCTGCTGTGCCTCCTGTTCCTCTCGTTCGATCTTTTCAATCTCCTCTTTCTTGGCTTCCGCCTTATCGTACCATTCGCGGGCTTTTACCAGGTTGATGGCAGTCCCGTATCCCAAACGATAACAGTCGCCGAGCAGTTTCAATGCCGGCGGATATGTTTCGGCTGCCTCTACAAGATAATTTAAGGTTTCCTCGTTAATTGTACCGTCTTCGGCCAACTTCAATTTGGCGAATTCGTACAGTGCCTGCCCGTTCCGGCATCCCTTCCACACTGCTGATTTGAGCAGATATTTCCAGTCTCCGGAAAGGCCATGAAGTTTTATCAGTCGGGACGCCTGAAACAAATAGTCCGGTTTCTCGCTGCTTCTGAAATATTCAACCGTTTTGTTCAGATCAATTTCAGTGCCCCATCCGTTCAGATGGCATCTTCCGAGAAACACGCAAGTAAACTGATGAGCCCACTTATACCGATTCTTAAATTCGTTATCCTTGTACAGCGACGAAAAGAGGGTGCATGCCAGCTCTTCATCTTCTTCTGTTCCGATACTATACAGGTAACAACGGGCCACTTGATATATACCTAACTTGTCTCCGGCCTCTTTGCCCTTGCGATAATAGTCGAAGGCCTTTTTCGGATCTGCGGTGCAGCCGTCCCCGTTCTCATACATCACTCCCAGCTCTACATTGCCGAGATTGTATCCGAATTCGAGGCCGCGCTGATACATCCGCATGGCTATCGTATAGTTCTTTTCCGTCCCGCTCCCGTAGTAATACATCTTCCCCAACAGATAGCAGGCTTCGCCGTATCCCTCTTTGGCAGCCTGTTGCAGAAGAGGCAGCGCGCGTGTATAATCCTGCCACTGATAATATTGTTTTCCACGTTCCAGCTGGCTCTGGCACAATGCCGAGAATCCGTACAGCAGACAGATCGTCAGCAGAATAAGTTTTTTCATCATAATACTTTATTCGGGTTTTACCTGGAAAATGATTCCTCCGTACGGAATAGCGATTACGAAAATCGACGTATACCCCGGAATCGTCAATAATGAATTCTCTTCGTCGTAAGCGTATTTGGCTTTAAGAACGTCGAAAATCTCGTTGACGAAACGGCCGGCTTTACCGCTTCGCTCAAATTCTACGGTGAACGTGTAACTGTTGATCGGAACATCGGGACGGAACGTATAGTTGTAGCCGAACCAACCGTCGGAGGCCTTGTTCCAGGCATTTACACCGGGTACGGAGAGTTTGAAGTTCATTCCGTTCGCGGCTTGTTTCCGATTGTAAAGGGTGACATTGCCGCCTCCTTTCGGGAATCGCGAATCGGTGAGTCCGTAAGTGGATTTCAGAGCGCCGGTCGTTGTCGACTTCAGCGTATGGATCTCTGCGTCGATCAATTCGGCATACGCCTCAACATCGACATAATCGCTGTGTGCCAAAATTCGTGCTCCGACTCCCGTAGCATTCCGAATCAGTTCCAGTCGTGCCTCCGGAAACGAGGCCGAAATATATTTGCCGGCAGCGTCGATAATGGCAAGTTGGTTGGATTGATCCAGAGCCAGCAATTGGTCCTCAGCACCGAACCGGTAAAGAGATTTGAACTGCGGATTGACAACCCACGTGCCTTTTTCGTCTACGAGACCCCATTCACGGCTGTTCTCATCGCATGCAGGCGCTACGCCGCACGGAAGAAAAGCATCTGCCTTGCGGAATTGTGCGGCAATCACCCACTGTCCTTTCTTGTCGATAAAGCCCCAATCGCCTTCCGTGTTCTTGACGGCTGCCAGCTTTGCTCCTTCAAACGGTTTAGCCTCCGTGAATTGAGGGTTAATCAGATAGTGTCCATCCTTGTCGCACCAACCGTATCGGCGTCCTTTGCAGAAGAGATAGTTGTCCCCGTCGAGTGTGATTTTATCGAATTGGGGATTGATAATATACTGGCCGTCACGGTTAATGATGCCCCATTTGTCGTTTTCATTTCGTACCGGAATACGCCCTTCAGCGAGCGCCTGTTCATAATTATGCCGGATATCGCCGTTGATGTCCCACTCACCGATCTTGTCGAATTCCTGAGCGATCCAGTCTCCGGATTTGGTTGCCAATCCCCAGCCGAGATCAACATCTTGTGCGGCAATCATTCCGTTTACGACCATCGGTACGACATTATGCCAACGCGGCTCGACGACAACGGTTCCCTTCTTATTGACAAGTCCCCACAGTTTGTCGGCATTGACAAAGGCTGCCAGTCCTTCGTGAAAAGCGTAAACAGCTTCAGCCTGTTTGAGCTCAAAAAGGATTTTACCCTTTTTATTGATAGCTGCGATCGGCTTCCCGGGTCGTGCCACCCAGGCAATGCCCTCGTGAAAAATGGTTACGTCCGTATATGTTTCGTTGTTCAGCAGAACTCCGTCTTTGTTCATGAATCCGACCCCGCCATCTTCGTTCTCGACAACGGCGAACCCGTCATAAAAGAGCGATGCCTCTGCCCCAAAGTTCCATCCGGGTTGCATGTTGTTTTTCAAATCATAATACGTCATGGTTTCATCCACATCCTGGAACGGGATGTAGCGTAAATCATCCGTTCTCCAGCCTTGGCTTGAGGAGTTTCCGCAGGAGACCATCCACAGGGCAGCTGCTACAAGAAATAGTTTTGTCTTCATTACAGTGATTATTAAAAAATTAATAGAGGCTTTACCGATCCTGCTTCTGCCAGGGAAATGCGCTAATCCGTTTTTGTTTGGTCTTACAGCCCTATTGACCGATTAAAAATAAAAGAAACGTGGACTGAATGCCCGCTTCCATTGAGAAGGTCGTAGGAAACCTGTGATGAGGATGAGGGAATGGCAGTCCACGCCTATAGGCGTAAGAACGGCTTTGTTATCCTCTCATCATTGTGAAAATTTCCTACGTTTTCTCAATAAGAGATAAGCAAAACGCTTCTTGTTAGGAGTATGTTTGTCATTCAGGAGAATGACGTTACAAATATACGTTTTTTTTGGAAAAATAACGGGATTTTACAAAAAAACAAAAAAAACAATCGTCGGATATGGGTTATTTGCAGAAAGGCTTTCACTGACGCTTGAAGCGTATCCGTCCGAAATAGGCCGGTTTTTTTGCTTTGGTACGCGCAACTGTGCGGGAATCTCACATTCTAAGCCGAACTGTTAGAGATAATGGTTCGGCTTCTTTTTTGCGCTTAAAGTTGTACCCTTCAGGAGGGTTTGCCCAGTTCGGCTTGATGTGGCGGCTGGCCGCCGCCACGTACCAACAATCCCCCTAAATCCCCCCTTTGAAAAGGGGGACTTATTTTATCTGCTCAAAATCAACCGATGGACTCCAATTCGGGCAGTATCACCTGCTCATCCGGGCGCAGGTTTTGCAGAAACATACAATAGTAGATGGGCATATAGGTAACACCCTTCTTCTTGAAGACTTCTCGCTCGTTGGAGAATACAATCGCGCGGTCGATGCCATAGTCGGGTGTTTCGAGGAATTTGGTCAGTGCGCTGTGCTGCGTGTAATCCTTGCCTGACTTCACCTCTATCGGCAGCACCTTCAGCCGCTCGAAATCATCAATCAGGAAATCGACCTCTCCCTTCTGCTTGTTATCGTAGTAGTGCAGGCGAAACCCGTGCGATGTCAATTCCTG
>CAYTLU010000145.1:0-17045 GCA_964438665.1 uncultured Bacteroides sp. | reverse complement strand
CGCAGGCGCAGAATCGATTCATATTTTGCCTGCACAACTTCAGATGCGGCTTTGATATACGTTGATTTCGCTTCTTCAAATTCTGTTGCGGTTGCACGGCCGTAGTTATATTTTTCCTGCATGGCTCCCAATGCTTCATGCGCGGCTTCTTTGGCTATTGTTGCCGCCGACAGCTTGTTTCTGGCGGCATCTGCTTTAAAATAGGCTTGCTGGATGGATTTGTACAGGTTGGATCTGGCATCTTCATATTGCAGCTGCGCGTTCAGATGCTGGATATTGGCCTTGCGCACCGAATTGCGTGTTGAAAATGCGTCAAAAATCGGGATTGACAGTGTAAATCCGATTGATTTATTGAAATTATCGCGCATCTGTCGGTGGAATGGGTCGTTGTTCATTCCGGATATGTTATAGTAGTTGCTTCCGAGCCCTGCATTCAGTGAGAGCCGTGGCAGATAGCCGCTTTTTGCCAGCGAGATATTCTTGTCGGCGGCTGCAATTGCGAGCGATGAGGCTTTCAGCGCATGATTGTTGCGCAGAGCCGAGGCGTATATCTCGCGTGCGTTCGGAACGATCGACTGGCTGTCGGGGAGAGGGGCAATGTTGAATCCATCGACTTCCGGCAGCTGAAGCAGTTGGGCCAGATCAACAAGAGCCAGTTGGCGGTCATTGTCGGTCGTGACAGCAGTCAGTTCGTCCTGTGCGAGCTGTGACCGCGCTTGGGTCAGGTCAAGTGCAGGGATCTTTCCGGCATCAAGAAGAATTTGGCGGCGTTCGAGTTCGACTTTTGAGATTCTGACCTGTTCGAGGGCCACTTCATGCAGCTCTGCGCAGTAAAGAGCCTGAAGATACTGGGCGATTACCTGCAGTGTGACATCGTCTTTGGCGGCTTCTGCCTGTTCAAGCATTGTGCTGAGATTGGCTTTGGCGTAGTCGAGGCGGCGTTTGGCCGACAGCCCTTGGAAAAGCGGCAGTGACAGATTCACGTTCCATCCAAACTGCGCGGTGTTTCGGTCGGCGTAGATATTTTCCGATGTCAGTCCGCGTCCGAAGTTGAACGTCTGCGATGCTCCGGCATCCAGCCGAGGAAGAAAAGCGTCCTTAGCCTCGGTGACTGACAGCTCTGAGGATGTGGATTCGAGCTGACGCGATTTGATGTTTATGTTGTGGGCTATGGCGTATGATATGCAGCTGTCGAGAGTCCACTCCTCGCTTTTGGCTGTTGATGCCGTAATGAGGCAAAGACATGCCGTTATGATTGCTTTGCGTGTCATTGGGTTGCTCATTTTTCGGTTTGTTCTGCTCCACGCAGACGCGCTTTCGCATTTATTCCTGATTTGATTTCAATATTGATGCCATCGCTTATGCCTGTCGCAACGGCTGTCCGGCGGAATGTCTGGATGGGGACTGTATCGGTCAGCACATAGACAAAGGCTGAGTCTCCGGCAAATTCAACTACGCTTTCGGCAACCTGAAGCACTCTGCCGGTATGGTTCAGAACCACTGATGCGTTTGCGCTGTAACCGGCGCGCAGTCCGGTTGCCGATTCTGTCGGTATGGCAGCTTTGATTTCAAATGTGTTTGCTCCGTTGGATTCTGTTCCCTTGGGTGAGATATATTCGATTGAGGCTTCCGCGCTGTAGTCGGGCAATGCTCCGATGGTTATGGTGACCGGCATGCCCACAGACAGTGATCCGACCTCGGTTTCATCTGCTGTGCCTTTGAAGATGAGTTTGTTCATGTCGGCGATTGTGGCAATTGTGGTTCCGTCATTGAATGTGTTTGACTGGATGACGGAGGTTCCGACCTTGACAGGCACATCAAGCACAAGACCGTCGATTGTTGCGCGCACCTGAGTGTTGGCTTCCGTGGCGTTGTAGCGTGAGATGCCTTGCTTCACGATGTTGACTGCGTCTTGTGCTGCCGACAGATCGGCTGTGGCTTTGTCGAATGTTGCTTTTGTGCCTTCATATTCCTCGCGAGATATGACATCCTTTTCCAAAAGCATCGTGTTCCGTTCGTGTTTGAGTCTGGCTTCTTCGAGTGCGATTTGGGCAAGATTTACGCGGCTTTCTGCATCGCTGAGCTGCGTTGCATCGGGAATCACTTTTATGACGGCGATGACCTCTCCGGCTTTGACCATATCGCCGGGGTTGACATTGATCTGCGTGATGATTCCTGATATCTGCGGCTTGATCTCAATTTCATCGCGTGGTTCGATTTGTCCGGTCAAGACTGTTGTCCGTTCAATTTCGCCTTCTGTCGGGGTGACAATCTCATAAAATGTCTGTTTTGGCCTTGAATTCAGATAGAGAAACGCGAATGTCCCGACAAACAGGGCAATCACTATGAGCCATAAAATGATTCGGAAAAACTTTTTCATATTTGTCTGATGTCTTTATTTGCGTCTTTGATTTTTATTTGTCGTTAAGAGCTTCGATCGGTTTTATGCGCATGGCTTTGACGGCGGGGATCAATCCGGCGGCTGTTCCCAGCAGGAGAAACGTTGCCATGATCAGTATCGCTCCGCTGAATGTCATCTGGAAATGGGCCGAACCCAGAACCGGGTCATACGTCATTCGGTCGGTTATGTAAAGGACTGCTGTGGCAAGGCATATTCCTGCCAATCCTGCAATGGAGGTCAGCACCATGCTCTCCGACAGTATCTGTGCGATGATGTCGCGCGGTTTTGCACCTATGGCGCGGCGAATGCCTATCTCCTGTGTGCGCTCTTTTACGATTATCCACATTATGTTGCCAACACCTATGATTCCGGCCAGCAGTGTGCCTGTCCCGACAAACAGGGCGAGGAGGTTAATTCCGAGAAACAGTTTATCAACCATGTTGAAAGCCTCTGAAATGTTGATGAAGGTGATGGCGGCATCGTCGTCGGGTGAGATATAATGGTTGGCTGATGCAATCCGGCGGATTGTCGGCTGCAGTTCGTCAGGAGAGTGACCTTGCAGGGCTGTATAGACAAACGCGCCGATCTTGTCGCCGGTATTGAACGTGTGCCGGTAGGTGGTCGAGGGGAGTACTACCGAGTCTTCCAGACGTCCGTTAAGGGTTGCTTCCGATGTTTGGCTGACTACCCCGACCACGAGGAAATAGACGCCGTTGACCGAGATGTATTTCCCTATCGGATCATCATCACCGAATAGTTCCGATGCGATGTTTTTGCCTATCAGTGCAACTTTCTTCATCTGGCTGTCATCGCTTTCGTTGAGAACGCGACCGGCGTTGACAACCGGCAGCACGATGCGAAAAAAGTCGCTTTCCACTCCCTGTATCTGCGAGACTGAGGATTTTGTTCCGTATTTTATTGTTCCTCCGGTGCTTGAAAGCGTTGTGGATCGATCGATAATCGGACATGAACGGCGGATCATGGCTATGTCATGGTCGGTAAGATCCCATAGCCTGCCTTTGTTGAATCCCCTGAAAGAGACTGTGGTCCGCTGGGTGAAGCATCCTCCCATATTGGTTGAGAATCCTTCAAAATTGCGCTTCAACATTCCTTCCAATCCTCCGGCTCCGCCAAGCAGCAGGGCAAGCATGGCCGTGCCCCAAAAGATGCCGAACGCCGTCAGAAATGTCCGGGTCTTGTTTCGCGAGAGCGTTGTGCCGATCTCATGCCAGTTCTCGATGTCGAATATCCTTATTCTCATGGTCTGTCTCGTTTGAATATCATTCGGTGCGCAACGCTTCTACCGGCTTGACTTTGGTGGCTTTTATCGCAGGGAATAGTCCGGCCATTGCTCCGGCAATGATCAGGATGATGGTGACTTCTACGGCGATTGTCAGATTGACGGTCGGATCTTTGAGAAAATCGGCGCTTTCGGTCAATGCAGCTATTACGGATGTGACCATCGTGCCGCATACAATTCCGATATATCCGAACAATGTTGTGATTGCAATGCTCTCTGTCACAATCTGAACCCATATATTGCGCGGCTTCGCGCCGATCGCACGCCGGATTCCAATCTCATGCGTGCGCTCCCTGACCGATACAAACATGATGTTGCTGACTCCGACAATGCCTGAAAGCATTGTCAGCAGACCGATTGTCCAGACAGCCATCGACAGGATGCTCATTGCTGTCAGACTGGTGAGATAGTCAGTGAAACGGTTTCGTATATAAACGCCGCCTTCATCATCCGGCGAATATTCATGGGCTGTTGCCAGGGTCTTGCGGATATTTTTTTCGGCATTCTCGCCATCTTCCAGGGTCTGTACGTTGCGTATGTGGACCATCAGTTCCGATACGGAGTTGTCATTGTTGCTCCTTATTGACATTGCGGTGGTGAACGGAACATAGTTCCCGCTTTCCCAATCGTGGGAATACACGCCGATGACAAGCCATGAAAGTCCCATCGCGTTCACGCGGCTTCCGACCGCTTTCTTGGCATCGCCAAACAGCAGTTGCGCGTTTTTCTCCTCAATGACTATCACCTTGCGCTTCAAATCCATATCGCGTTGGTTGATGAATCGTCCGTCAGTTATTTTCAGTTTCGCGCGCTTGTCCTCTCCGGGATAGTGGCCATAGACGGAATTGGCTATATAGTCGCGTGCGGTCGATATTTTTGCAGAGTCAAGGACAACGGTGGCGCGTACGGATTCCACATGCTCCGTGCCCCGGGATTTTATTTTTTGTCTGTCCGTTTCTTCGAGGCTGATTTTCCGACCCTCCTTGTAGCCTTTGTGGGGCTTTGTCGTTATGCCGGGCCAGACGTTTATGACGGACGATGATTCAACGGATGCAAAACTGGAGAAGTTGTTAAACACTCCACGGCTCATGCCGAGCAGGACAATCAGCATGAAGATTCCCCATGCCACGGCGAATCCGGTCAGCGATGTGCGCAGTTTGTTGTTGCGCAAGGTCTGTGATATTTCCCTGAAAAGATCAAGCATCGGAATTGTCGGGTAGGATTATGCCATCGGAAATGCGGATAATGCGGTTGGTCTGCGCTCCGACTTCGGGATCGTGGGTGACGATTACGGTTGTCATGCCTTCGGCATTGAGCCGGCGCAACACATCCATCACGTCTTTTGATGTTTGAGAGTCAAGCGCGCCGGTAGGCTCATCGGCAAGTATGATTGCGGGATTCGTGATCAAAGCGCGTGCTATGGCCACGCGCTGTTTCTGGCCGCCCGACATCTCCGATGGCAGATGATGGGCGCGGTCGGTCAGCCCCATGCGCTCAAGCTGCGTCATGGCAAGCGCGTTGCGCCGCCGGCGGGGAATGCCCTGGTAAAACAGTGGAAGAGCTACATTTTCAAGCGCATTCTTATAGTTTATCAGATTGAATGACTGGAAAACGAAGCCTATCATGCGGTTGCGTAGTTCCGCAGCGCGGTTTTCGCTCAGTTTCTTTATGAGAGTTCCGTCCAGATAATATTCTCCGGAATCGTAATTGTCAAGAATTCCTATTATATTAAGGAGTGTCGATTTTCCGGAGCCGGATGCGCCCATTATCGCTACAAGCTCTCCGCGTTCAATCTCAAGGTTGATTCCTTTAAGCACGTGGAGCGGCACGGCTCCCGGGTATGTCTTGTTTATATCGGTCAGTTTGATCATCGCAGTAATGACTGGTTAATCTATTAGACGCGTGAAAATGCCGAAAAGTTACATCGACCCTGATTTTTTTGAATTCTTTTACTTTCCCCAAACGTTATAGCCCAACAATGCCGTGACACCGTGGAGGCTCAATAATATTGGCAGCAGTAATAGTTGTTACTAGATGTGCGAAGTATTTCTAATGAATCGCCGCACAAAATTATTACCCCGACTTTACATTTATGTAAAATCTTTTTCGTAGCTTTGTGTCGTATTTATAAACGCAAAGAACTATGAGCGAAGTTGAACTCCTTTTGGTTAACAGCAGTGATAGCTGCACGATATACACAATTCAGTTCCTTTCTGAGGATATGAGCGAATTTGAAAAGTTCATATCCAAATTCAGAGAAGAAGCTGAACTGAATCCTGATTTTCAGGCTATCATGCGTTTCGTTGAACAGATTTTGTCAAACGGAGCATTGGAGAGATACTTCCGCAGAGAGGGCAAAATGAGCGATTCTGTTGTCGCTCTCCCGGTGTTGAGATCAAAACTTCGTCTTTATTGCCTCCGTCTTACCGATAAAATTCTGATTCTCGGAAATGGCGATGTCAAGAACAGTCGCACATACGAGGAAGACAATACGCTGCAAGGTTACGTCATCGACTTGCAGAAGTTTGAGCGATTGCTCAAGCAGGAAGTCCGTTCAGGCAACGTGGAGATTACCGAAAAAGAGATTATAACCGATAAAAACTTTGAGATATGAGAACTGCCAATATCCCTTTGCAAGAAATCTTTAATGAGATACCTCGTGAGAAGCGAGAGGAAACCAGGCTTTCTTTTGCTATCTCCAACAGACTTGATACGCTTATGCACGAAAAAGGTTTGAATAAAAAGCAGTTTGCCGAGGCTCTCGGCAAACGCCCCAATGAAATTACACGATGGCTGAGCGGTGAGCACAACTTCACAATCGCTACCATAGCAATGCTTTCATCGTTCTTCGGACAGCCTATTATCACCGTTCAATAGTGCTCCATCTGCTTGAAGGTTGTGAACTTCATGTTCTCCTTAGGTCTGGATACCCAAAATGCCTTCTCCTGTTGGAATCTGAACAGAGCTTCAAAGTCAACATACGCCTTGCCCATTATATAGAAAGCGAACGGTTCGGGTGTCAGCATGTCGAGTTCGTTACTGTCATGCCACATCGCCGAATTTTAGCTTGATTTTCGCAAAAGCATCCGTTTTTGAATCTTTAGAAGCGGTATTGGATCGAGACAAGGATTGAACGCTGCCTGATGTTGAATGTGTGTTCCGAGCGAGATAGAGTGCCGTAGGTCACATATTCATAACCTCGCTTGTTAAGAAGATTCTTCGCTGTGAGCGATAGCCTGACTTTGTTATTCACTCGCCATACAGCTGATGCGTCAAGTGGTATTAGATTGGCTGTGTTCCCTTCCGGAAACCGAGTGAGAAAGTGTTCAACCCCGACAGTGAACTGCACAACATCATTTGGAATTACAGTTGTAAAAAATGCTTGATGGAGTGTGTGATAATTATTCCTTTCGCCGTTAATGTTTAGTTTTGAAAATCCATATTCCGCCTCATAATTTGTCGAAAGCCAACTGAGAATACTCCCTTTGAAATATGGTTTTATCCCCGCCGACACCTGTTTATAGGGGATGACAGCATTGTCGAGCATCGAGGATGCTGAAGCGAACGAGGCATCCGTCTCTATTCCGACCACCATCTTGCTGTGGCCGAGACCTTTGCTTAGTCCGCCTTTAATATGCCATGTGCCGCTGTGGAAAAGTCTGTCGGCGTAGGTCGATATAATGAAGTCATCTACAAACACTTGATTTGACATGATGGAACTGCGACGATAGTTATAAGTTGCCGACAGATTGAGAAACAGCGACTTCATTGGATTGCGGTAACGGTAGGAAATAGAAGCGGCCATCTCCTGTGTAGATTTGTCGGGATTATCGGCAATAAAAAGATTGTGGTAATCAGATAATACCGGAACATCAATATTGAGATACGGCTGCGGAGAGCCGAGCCTGTATGCCACAGTTCCCGACATCTCGGATTTAGCTGTGAGTTGACGTCTTACATTGAATTGCGGTGAAACATTCAAATAGTCATGCTGTCCGGCTATTGAATAGTGATACCATTTCATTGGCACATTCAACGACATTCTCCATCCATTTCTATCGTAGTCAACCTGAGGCGAGACATAAAGATTTGAGAGGAAAGCCTCATGCACGCCGTTATTGTCAAACTCTCCGAGACCGGTGAGCGCGCTGTTCATGCAGTGGTAGTTAAGATCAAGCCCGGCAGAGAGATAATATTTCCAAAACCGTGTCAGTTTTCCGAACCGTGTTTCAGTCGTGCTTCGAAAATCGGTAGTCCCGATGGTCTGCACGGTATTCTCGTTGCCCGAAGCGAGCAAACGGTCGGGACGATACCCAAAAGAATTGCGCGATGTGAGGGTGATCAGTTTCTTGTCGTTACGCTTAACTAGCTTTAGATCGTTTTCAGCTGAAAAACTCTTTCTGTTCACGCGTTGCGCAAGGTCATACGAACCTGTAATAGCTGAATTTGACTCATTCAGGATTCCCGAAAGGGTCAGTTTATCCTTCAGGTAATAGCCACGCTTGTTTGTCTCGCTGTAAAAACGGACCGACACGTCATGGCTCTGTGTGCGCCGGGCATTGTGTTGAATGAATGTCGGTATCTGCGCGCTGAAATATTCGGTAACAACACTCGAATTATAATCAAGGCGGTCGCCCATATAGTTGAGTTTAAGCCTCATTGATGTATCGCCAGACTTCCACGATGTAATAGCGTTGGCGAGCCATGACAGATTATCGCGCGTTCGGTTTTCAGATAAAGGAACGTTAATAATATCAGCCGAGATATATTCCGGCCAAAGGGAGGAAACATAATCGGACGAGAACATCATATCTAAATCATGGTCACGTATTTCGTTGGCAGGATTCCAACCGGTATTGTCGGCTTTCAACGTAAACATATTCTGAATGTTCGGTGCTATGCGCATTGTGAACAGCGAACCGTCATATAGAAACGGCTGCACTCCGGAGGCTGCCTGTGCCACGCCTGCCCATCGATTCCGCGCATCTTCTTTCAATTTCAGGTTTATGCCTGCTTCCTCCGGAAATTCGATCCCATCGAGAGCCTTTATCGGCTGATGATTTTCCATCACCTCAACTGATTTCACATCCTTATAGGATATGTTGTTGGTGGCGAGTCCATATTGACCGCCGATGAAGTCATTTCCGTCAAGATAAAACTTGTTGATGGGCTTGCCCTGGTATTCGATTGTGCCGTCATCTTTCACCTTTATGCCCGGAAGACGCTTGATGACATCTATAATCGCGTTGTCCGTTGCATTGGCATAGCGTGCCACATTGAAGACAAGTGTATCTCCTTTGGCATATATATCCGGCGCTTCGACTATCACATCATTCAGTTGTGTGGCTTTCTGATTGAGCCTCACTTCAGTGAGGTCGGCCGATACTGGCAATGTGAGTGTCTCATAACCCATGCAACGGAAAGAAACGGAATCAGCACCTGCTTTCGGCAATAGGGAGAAGCGTCCGTTTCGGTCAGTGGATGTGAAAGTTTCCATGGCTTTCACTATCGCACCGACAACAGGCTCTTCGGTAACGGCATCCTTAACCAGACCGCGAAGTCTGCCCGGATCCGCCGCCGTTGCCGACAGCAAACCGAGCATTACGCATAGTATGAAAAAGCCGGATTTGTTCATTCCTTCCAGTCGGGTTCGATGTATTCAAACGGCAGTTCTATCGGATCATAAGCTCCAAGTGTAGGATTGCCGGCTTCATCGGTGACCGTGATATGACCTCCTGTAGTCGCTTCAAAATAAGCGTATGGATTTATTTCAAAACGGTGCTTGGTGTCATAGTATTCGCTTCGCTTCACGTTGTTGAAAGGAACTTTGTAGATTGTGATTGGGCGGTCGGCCTTCGACTTGATTCCGATGCATTCAAATGTGTAATGCCCTTTTTCATCGGATGCTTTCATTATCAGACCCGGCAGACCGTGCAGTTTCCACGGACCATCGGAGAGAGGAATGTCCTCCGTGTAGAACACAGTCCACTCTCGGCCACGAAATCGGCACTTGGCACTCTGACATTCGTAGCCGAGCACGCTTGCGACAGAGTCGGTCAATTCCCAGTTGAACTGTGGCATATCCTCATCGTAACGGAACCAGTCCAGACAGATTTTCTCCGTGTGGGTGAGTTTCCCTGCCGGGTAGTTCTTGTAGATTGTCATGAATTCTCCGGTGCTGAGCTTGCCCTCCATTGCCGCATTGACAATCTGTTCCTGACTTGATTGCAAGATGATGGAATCTACGGTAAGATTCTTGTAGCTGGAGAATTTCGACAGACCGTCAGGGCCGATCTGAAGCAGCATATTGTCGCTTGACATGTTGTCTTCAGGCAAGTCTGTGGTATCCACACAGCAACGGTAGTCATAGACGAATTCCATTGTCTCGTTGGCGAGTGTTTCCGTTTCAGGAACAGAACCCTGGAAGATACCGAGCTGACGTCGTTTGACTTTTCCTGACACTGTAGCCGATAAAATGATGCCGATAGCGAGGATTAGAATAGATTTCTTCATAATTTGTTTTTCGTTTGATTTTACGCTTCAAAATTACTCCCGCAAATACCCTCACACCTGAAATAATCATTACTCAAACATTATGGAATTATTACTAAATTATTACTGTCATGGATATAGCCTGATTAATAGGAGGCTTAACTAAATGAGATTTCTTAATTTTGCGTTATGGAAAAACGGATTAAAACTCTCTATATAATCACTATAATTGCTATACTTGCATTTCTCGGAATGCAGGTATATTGGCTGTATGGGCGCTATGTGTTTTCGCTCAACGATTATGAACGCAATCTAAGTGAGAGGATAGCGAGATGCGTGAATGAATATAATGACATTCGCAACGCTGCATCCGATGACAGTGCGGACTCCTTGATCCAAAATAGTTTTAGTATCACACGTCCGATATTCAGCCTCTTTCAGCAGTATGGTGATACGGTCAGGACTACACGCACAGCAAAAATTTTCACCTACCTTTTTTCAGCTTACGACCTTCTCGGAATAAAACAGGGAACTCCTCTTAGCGATGCACAAAAAAACAAAGCGATAGAGTTGGCCAAGGTGCGGATGAATGAACCGGCTGACTCGGTGGTTTTTGATGCGTCTGGTGCCAAAGATGAAAACGAAGCATGGTCTGCCACTAAAAATGTCCTTATTGAGCGAACGAATCCATTCACAATCGAGGGCATTGACTCTGTTTTAAACAAAGCCGGAATAAAGGCATTGATCAATTTGGCAAAAGCCGACAGCATGATCTGGAAATCCAAGGTGGAATATCATAATTATGCTTTTCAGCCAAAGTTGTCGGTAACAATACCTTATTCCCAGTTCGAAGGTCAGATTGTCACTATTGTCTGCGTAATCAATCCGTTTGATCTTCTGCCCGGTATGTGGAAGACTCTTGTTATTTCAATTGTTATATCAACGTTGCTAATTGTCTGTCTGGTGTTGCAGTTCTCCACCGTGCTTAAACTTTCGCGTCTCGACAGAATGCGCAACAGTTTTGTCTCCACAATGATCCATGAACTTAAACGCCCTATCTCAACGTTGAAAATGTGTGTGTCGGGACTGGATAATGAACGAATGATGGAGGACAAGAAAACAAAAAAGGAAATACTATCGGAAACAAGAAATGCCCTCGACAACCTTTCGGCATATTTCTCTAAACTCCGCGACATCACTTTCAATAACGTGGAGCAGATTCCGTTGAATATCCAGAGTGTTAATTTACATGACTTGTTTGAAAATGTTGCATCTGCGACAGTGCTCCCTGTCGGTAAAACTGTAGTCTTCAAAAATCAGATTGATAAATCGGTTGTGGTTTCTGCCGACCGGGCTCATCTCTATAATATACTTAACAACCTTGTGGAAAATGCCGTAAAGTATTCGGGCGCTTCGGTGGAAATCAAAACCTCGGCAACCGAGAATAACGGAACTGTCGAACTCCACATTAACGATACAGGCAACGGCATTTCTTCGGGCGACATAAAACATGTATTCAAGCGTTTCTATCGCGGCAAGGCATCGGCCGGTGACCAACCCGGAATGGGGCTTGGGCTTGCATATGTGAAATTGTTGATTGATGCGCATGGCGGAGATATATCTGTTGAGAGTTTGGAAGGAGAAGGTGCTTGTTTCACAATAAGATTACCCCAATGACGAAAGCGATTAGAATACTTTTGGTAGATGATGACCTTAAAAACTCAATGCTTCTCAAACGCTTTATCGAGACAGAAGGATACGAGGTGATCTATGCCAACAATGGAAAGGTAGGATTGGAGATGTATAGGGAAACTCGCCCTGTCCTGATTCTGTTGGATATTAATATGCCGGAACTCGATGGATTTGAGATGGCGCGGATTATTCGGCAGAATGACAAGAGAGTTATAATTTTCTTCCTGACTGATCGAACTGACAAGATTGACCGCTTGCATGGTTTTTCTCTCAAAGGAAACGACTATATTCCCAAACCGTTTTATCCCGAAGAACTTATTGCCAAAATCAACGAACGGTTTGATAGTATGACCGTAAATCAGAATGTGGTGTATCGATTGGGCGATACCGTTTTCCGGCCAAATCTATCCTCGCTTACATACAAAGGTGAAACACATTCGCTTTCTGTGCGTCAGGCCGAAATTCTCCAGATGCTTGCCGAGAATATCGGAAATCCGGTAGAACGGGATGTGATACTTGACAAGATATGGGGCGACTCAAGCTATTCAAATTCTCTTGCCTTGAATGTTCAGATCACATATATCCGCAGACTGCTTGCAGACCCTTCCGTTATAATTTCTTCCATCAAGAAGAAGGGATATATTCTGTCGGTTTGTCCGGACTTCATCGCCGAATTTTAGCTTGATTTTCGCAAAAGCATCCGTTTTTGAATCTTTACATTATGAATAAGACTAACGGCACGTTGATGAAATATATAATATCAACGTAGATAGTGCAGATAGACGTAGATATAAAAAATATGTTGCGAAATTTTTGGAAAAATGAACCCCCATGCTTAACTTTGCGTTATACAAGCAACGAGAACCGGAGCGGTTTTCAACGGAACATTGACATAACTCATACCACATCAAAGTTGATTGGGAAACTCATCAATTATATGTGAAATACCGAGGCAAGCTTGGCTGGCTGATGGCGGGCCCCATCCCTTTATCGGGAGGCTTTCATGCCCAGGCGGATTACAAAGGTCGGCGAGCACTCAAATCCTGTCTTTCGGAGTTTCATCGCATCCTTTGGTGTGGCCTTTTAAAGAAACGGCACTGCTAGAAATCTCTATCAATGCCGTTTTTTCGTTTAGCCCCTGTCTGTTAAAGGAATCGTCCGATGGTTTTCTTCATGTTTTCAATGGAGGTGACGCGCTCAACCAGTTCTCCATTGTGGATTATGAAGATGGCCGGGAGTGCGCCGACATTGTAGCTTCTCAGATTTATGTCGGTGGTTGCATTGAACACCGTTGTCCAAGGTTGGTTGGCGGCGGATACGCGCCATTGGAATTCATTGTCGCTGAATCCAAGCTGGAAGATTTCAAGTCCATTTGCGTGGTTGGCGTCATAAAGTTCGCGCAACGTCAGGTTTAGAGCCTGGGAATAGTCTGCGGAATAGTCGGTGAAGTTGAGTATCACGGTCTTGGTGCGTGCAGCCACATCGCTCAGTTTGCGCTCAATGCCTTTTTCGTCAAGTGCAATTATGTCGATCAGTGTCAGCTCGTTGGCAACCAGCGTGTCAGCCTGCGTCGAAAACTGACTCTTGTTTTTGATCCAAAGCTGTTTCAGAAATTCTGTCCGCGGGTCGTCGGCTTTCTCCACGGTGTAGGCGTTGGCCACAGCACCGATCAGACCAAGCTCCTTGCGGTTGTCGATGCGAAACAGTCGTCGGCCGTCAATCTGTTTGTTGACGATATAGAATGCCACGATGCTCGACGGATTGCCGAGAATCATTCCGCTAAGTTCGCGTTTGAGGGTTTGGGCCGTGTCGAGATCTGCCACCTTATGATTTTTGAGGAATCCGTTGATCCGTTTCTCAACATGGGTTATCATGTCGGCATTGTCAGATCCGGTCAGCTCATAGCTAGTCGAGAAGTTGACGGCATTGGCTTTCAATGAGAGCTGTTCGATGCTGTCGATCGGAAAATAGATATAATTGCCGCCATAGTTGAGACGATAAATGTCGGGGTAGCGGGTTGCCGGCTGAGCGGTTGCGAATGATCCGTCGCTGTTTATGTCAAGAGAGTCCAGCGCATACCAGTAGCCGGCCGGATTTGCCGCTTCCAGAATGGCGGTTGTGTCAGAAGCTCCTTCAATCACGCCGCTGAGCTTCCACTCGGCTTGCTTTGAGCAGGAAACGATAGCCACTGTTGATGCGATTGCTATCCCTGCCAGATATATGATCCTTTTCATCTTTTTGTGTCGTGTAAAGTCCTGTTTGTTTTTCCGGCAACAAAGGTACGAATAAAATGTAAAATACAGAAGAACGCGGCAAGCGGTTATTGCATAGTCGTTACTGACAACTCACGCAAGAAAAAATCCCAAGCGTGATTTTATTTATCAAGTAACCACTCTGTGGCAGGAATGATATTTATGGTGTAGCCATCCTCCTCGATTGTCTCATGCTCTTCAAAGGTTACAAGCGTAAGATTATTGCATTTGAGTTTTTGGGCGGCATTCTTCAATCCTCTGATCTCTCTGTTGCGGGTCTTTTCAGTAGAGATGTCGTATGACACCTGTATCAACTCTCGTACATTGCCGTCCTTGGCAATGACAAAATCAACTTGAGAAGATGTCTCCTTATAGTAGAAAACATCGCAGAAGAGAGGCTTATAGCGTCGCATCAGTTCGATACATACAATATTCTCCAACTTCCAACCGATATTTTCCAAAGAGAAGTTGTCCTCACGCTCAGTGACAAATGCGGTATCCACAACATACACTTTTTCGTTTCTTACACGATCCTTGCTTTTATATGAGAATCGGTTAACTCCTACCAACAGAAAAGCCTCTTTAATGTAGGAATAATAGTTTTCTGCCGTATGGTTTGATACTCCGAATAGTTCACCAACAGTCTTGGCTACAAATTCCTGACAATAATTATCGGCAAGATAAGCCGCTATTCTTCGCAAAGCCTCCACATTGCGGATATTGAAACGTTTTGCTATATCATTCTTGATGATGGCATCCAATAATCCGTTAATGTAGCCTCTGCGATTATTTTCATTGAACAATTCAGGGAATCCGCCTTGTTGAAGATATTCGTGCAGAGCACTTTTGCGAAGACCTTTCGCTTTCGTTGATAGCGAAGTGGCGTCAATCTTTTTCATTGCGCAATACTCTGAGAATGAGAAAGGATATAGTTCCACCTTATTGTTTCTTCCTGTCAGGTGTGAACTCAATTCCTTACTGAGCAGTTTGGAGTTGGAACCTGTAATGAACAGGTGCATTTTTTGGCGAAGCAATCTATTGACAAATAATGGCCAGCCATCTATATTTTGTATCTCATCAAGGAATAGATATTTGAATTCACCATATGTCATATATAAGGCTTCGAGCAAACGATCTAAATCGCTTGCTTTCATATCCTCCATTCTGTCATCATCAAAGTTTACATAGGCAAAATCAATTCCCTTTTGCTTAAGGAACATTTCACATAAGGTTGATTTGCCGCATCGTCTGACGCCTATTACCACCTGAGCGCGATTGCTCTTCAAATCAAGTTGCGATTCTTCAGGACGTGGGCACAACTCCGAGTAATCATTCGCCAGCAACTCCTCACGCTGGTCAGCGACTATTGATAGTAATGTCTGTGTATTCATAACTCATTTTATTTGTTGCAAAGATAGCTCTACTTCCATAAAATTGCAAATTTTCCAAAATCTATTTCCATAAACAAGCAAATAATGGTGTTTCTACTTCCATAAATAAGCAAATAATCGCATTCCTACTTCCATAAGCGACACATAAAAGCGATTCCTATTTCGGGCGAGACATGCCTCGCCCCTACCGGATATGGGAACATCGAACCGGTGAAAAATGCCAACTGTCCCCACCGTTATTCTGTTGGCCCTGAGCCGATACAAAACACATCTCTATTTTTGCGGAAACAGTGCTTCAACAAGCCTGATTTTATCAGCAGCAGGAAGATTAAAGATGTCTTGTCTCGTTAAATTTGAATAAAGGCTCATGTTTGGTCTGATGAATCGTCTATGACGTTTTCCATCGATGATTGCAACAACTTCGTAATGACCTTTGGAATTGACGGAAACTGATAGGTCGGTGATTTTTCTCCCATACTTATCATATAAAGATGCATCGTGGTCGTCACTTTTGTCAATATAGCCAAATGCGGTAAGATTGTCGTTCAATGTCTTTTGGATGATGCTGCGCCACGGTTGGTTGATATCGCAATTCTCTGCATATTTGCTGAAATTTTTGACAGCTTCTGCAACACGATTGATTATCGGATTGACATTCTTGATATCGTTTTGTTTTGCAAAATCAAGCAGGTCAGCCTTTGAAATCTCGCTTGTCTTGCCTCCGATGCTCAATCTCCTTTCTATATTCGGTCCGGTTCCGTTTGCATTGAATATAAACGTCACATCGTATGCCGGAGCTATGCGCCACTTGCCATTCTCTTCAAGAAGGAATGAAAAGTTTTTGTTGTGGTCATCGGTATTGTTTGCCATGACATTGAAAACCATACGTGCGAAGATCTGCTCAATCTCGGTCTCGGAAATCGACAGTTCGCGGCAAGTTGCAACAAGGTCTTCGTAGCTACGTGCTTCAGGGTTCATGGCGGCCAATGTCTGCACATGGATTTTCCGGCCGTTTCCCCTATCGAAACGTTTTGTTAGAAAATGGTTGGTGTCTTCAACATGCAACAACCGACATTCCGCCATATCGATTCCGGCAGCAATAGCCATATTATAATACGCCGTTTCGATTTCGGCTATGGACATGGAATTATCTCCGAACTTAAGGATATAATATTCAAATCCTTCAAGCCCGGCAGCCTGTCCGGAACGTATTTCTCCTGTCTCATCGTTTATGGCAACAATCGCCTTCATCTGGCGGCCGCCGGCAGATGTTCCCACAGCAAGTAACGCCTGTAGTGTCAGCTCTTCGTTAGTATTCAGAGCGACATTGTCCCTGTCTTCAAGAATCTTCAGGGATATGTCATACAGGGATTTTATGTTGATAGTTCGTGTATGGGAAAGGTCGGCGGCGTTTGGCTCATATTCTAAAGCTCCCATCCCTCTTGTCCCGATAAACATCAGCTTGTAGAGCGGAGTGACTTTGTTTCGCGGTATTTTATTGTCCTTGACCCATTTGT
>CAYTLU010000144.1:0-7393 GCA_964438665.1 uncultured Bacteroides sp. | reverse complement strand
CATGGCTTTTTAAAGATGAGTTATTAAGTATATTAATGAGACCATCATGGTATCCTGTAGAAGGATTTTTCTTCAACAAGAAAGAGATGGCTAGTTCTGTTTACTACACTTGTCTAAGATCTTGGTTTTTACAGACATCTGATTAATTTACAAAGCTAAAGTGTTAAAATATCAACCACTAAATATAAGATCAAGTACTCTTTACTTATTAAGTTCCATAAGGTAATATATTTAAACATTATGTGTGTTTTCATAAATTGGTAAATGGAAAAAGGTTTAATATTGCTTTGTGTCTGTGTCTTTGCTAAAACAAGGTTACTAAGAGTTAAGATTCTATCATGTGTAATTTATATACAAAGAGTATAAGAAGTTTCAGTTGGGTTTCAATTATAGTATTATAGTATCATAAAAAACATGAAAGTCTTTCATCTTATTAAAGTGGAGTAATTTGTCTAAATCAGAAATTTTATAAGAGTTGTTTCAAAATGTGAATTTATAAAAAGGGTTAACGGCTACAAAAGAGATATAAAAAGATTCAAGATGTGAAAATATATTTTAATATATAGGTTAAAAAAAAAGAAAGAAATGTTTCTAGATAAGATAATCTGTGTGGTAAAGTAAAAAGTTGTAAAATGCCATTTAAAAAGATTTTGAGGAAACTAGACTTACTTTAAAAGCTTGAGAAAGGAAGAAAGAAGAAAAAGATATTTGTACATGGCAGATTGAGACAAAGCTTCTCAATGGAGTTTAAAAAAAAAAGCCTTTGGTTGAAGGGCAGTATTCAGCCTCTACATGCCATCGCGGTGTATGGAAATAAACGCCTCCATCATACAGAAAAGTGCTTACATCTCCGGCATCGGCTTTCTGCATGCTCACGGTCACATTGAACTTATCCCAAAGCATCGTCTGAGCCTTAAACGAAAAATTATATCGGGATGTCCAGAAATGCTTTTGATCGGTCAATCCGGAGCCGTTGAATATTCCACCCTCCAGCGTCACCGGAAATGCACGCCCGAAAGTCCACCCTACCACAGCGCCGACATCACGCACATTTCCCACCTGCTTTGCAATGAATGAACGGTTGGCAAAATATTGCAGATGTGGCGAACGATGAGCGTCAATGGAGAATGGGACACGCATCTGTCCAAGAGTGAATTTCCATGCCTTGTTCGGCTGAAGACGGACATACGCATCCAGCATCTTTATCGCGCCTTCATCCGAGAGATCGATTTCCGCCTTATATCGGATGATCGGGATTATCTTTCCCTCTATGTTGACGCGAGCATTACGAATCTCGAAACGACCCTTATCGATTGCCGGCTCATATTCATATTTCGCACGTATTGTTCCGTGAATATCAGGCATATACGAACTCTTCTCCTCGGCAATAGAAGGTATCGCCATCGATAAAAGCAGAAGTATCAATAGTTTGCGTTTCATAATCATTCGTCTTTAAGCGACTTTTAGCATTGATAAAAGATAAGTATGAAGGGCTTGCAATAACAGCAGATAGGCATATTTGGGGCTTCCGTCTCTGTAGTCGTTATGTGTCATCAGTCCGGAATATCTCCTTATATGGGCATAAACAGTCTCTTTTACCCGATCTGCTTTCGATCTCAGGCCTTCCGTTTCCGTAAACTCAGCCTGAGAAATCTTCTGCATCTCATCTCGTATCTCACTGAGAGTCTCTTTTTCTGCCATTGTCAGAGATAATCCCTGCGACACAGCGATTATCCTCACCTGTTCCGTTATTCTAAGTCCCGCCTCCCAAAGATAGTTCAAATATTCATAATTCCGGCCATTTCTGATCTCTTTTTTAAAAGCATCATATCCGGCATAGAGAGTCTCGAACACCCGATTGTTTCGGCATGCCTCAACAGCCGAGGCAGATAGAATGTTGTCAAGACCTGAGACAATAGCCCTGTTACACAAATCTATACTGCGCCCGGCAATCGTTGAGTCACCGGAATCGCATGAAGATTCCGCCATTGCCGTGCGAAATGCCGTTATAGCCTTTTCGCGTTTCGGCCATAATTGCCATATAGCCAAAGACATTGCCAACACAATTATCGTGACATATATCATATTTTTGCAGCATTTCGACTGCTGAAACCGCTATCAAGAAGTTTTGCGTATGCTCTAAGATATTTCCTCAACCCCGAAACCATTTCACGTGTTTCTTGCAGCATATTGAGATAGACATACACCACGGTCATCGATGCCGGATTGCCTTCCCTCAATTGAGTGTAAAGCTTATGGCATGCTTCAGAGATATTATCCTTGATTTCATCACAATGGCAGCGCAACATCGAGATGGTTTCCGGTGCATTGTCGTCCATCATCTGCAATGTGTCGTTGAACAGCACCTCAATGCGTGAGCGAATCATTTCAAATTCCGTGACATACTGAGGAGGCAACGGATGGAAATTATTGTCAACATGCTCTCTGCAGGCTTCGTTAATACGGAGCAAGTTGTAAAGAATGCTCATGCAACACGAATTGCTCAGATGAAACCATGCACTTTTTTCAATCGCCGTCTCTCGACTCACCCCGCGCAGACATAATGTCTCTTTCCTTCGGGCATTCTTCAATACGCTTTTCTGCCGGAAAAGGCTTGTATGCATTCGGCCGAGAACCTTCGTGCTATCCTCGATAAACGCAGTGGTTATCTCGGAATAACTGTCCTTCACATAAGCCAAGTGTTTTCTCTGCTGTTCAAAGATATAGACCTTTAGCAACGGCCATACGTTCTCTCTCTCTTTTGTGGCAAGAATCGTCTGAAATAGAGTATCTCCTGCATCCTCCGCTTTCTTGGCTCTGAAGCGACGGTTGCTTCGGATTATCAGGAATATAGTCAGGGCTGTCATCAGAATCATCACCCAATGCCCGCCAAAATGCATCATAAGCACTATAATTCCCGCGCCGATAAAGGCTGCTCCGGCTGTCAGGAACCAGCCACCAATCACGGAGATGACACCGGTGATGCGGAACACTGCGCTCTCACGGCCCCACGCGCGGTCGGCAAGCGATGTACCCATAGCCACCATGAATGTTACAAAGGTGGTGGAAAGAGGAAGTTTCATTGATGTGCCAAGAGCGATAAGCGCACCTGCAAGCACAAGGTTCACCGAACCGCGGATCAGGTCAAATGCCGCTCCATGCTCCATGATCATCTCATTCTGATCAAACCGGCGATTGAACCATATTCGGACACGGCGCGGAGTATGATCACGCGTCCATGCGATAGCCGACAGCGACCATCTGACAAGACGCCGGGCAATGCGCGACGAACCAAACATCTCCTCTCCACCCTGCTGGCTACCCAGCCCGATTTCCGTTTTGGAGACATTCTGTGCTTTCTTTGACGTTGCGAGCGCCGTCACCATAATCACTCCGGCACCTATAAGGAAGTAGATCGGAGTGTTTGCCGGTCCATTGAGCGACCCCATCATAAATCCACGTGCATCGCCTGCGCCATTTGCAACATAGTCCTGATAAGAAGCAAGACCGCTCAACGGCACGCCGATAAAGTTAACGAGGTCATTTCCGGCAAAGGCCATTGCCAAAGCGAATGTGCCCATCAGCACTATGACTTTCAACACATTCACTTTCAGGATATGCAGCAACTGCATCAGCACAGTGAAGAAGGCCAGACAGCCTAGAATAATCAAACCGGTATTAACCTTTATCCATTCCTTGACCGCCGGGGTCATGAATGTCAGATCTTTTGCACCCTTAATGAGAAGGAAATACACAATCGCCGTGGCGCAAATCCCGCCGAAGATGCCTATCTTCCATTTCAGATTGCTTTTGTAGTTGAACGAGAATATCAACCTCGACAGGAACTGCACCACTGTGCCGAACACAAAAGCTATCGCCACCGAAAGGAATATTCCCAGAATGACAGACAGGGCTTTTTCCGTGTTGAGCAGATCTTCGAAGCCGAGGTCTATGCCGCCGGCCATTTTTATCAGTGCAACAACGAATGTCGCTCCGAGCAGTTCGAACACCATCGACACCGTGGTTGATGTTGGCATTCCAAGCGTGTTGAATATATCGAGCAGGATGATATCCGTCACCATCACTGCCATAAATATGCAGATAAGATCATAGAACGAGAAATATTCCGGACGGAAAATTCCATGCCGGGCAATCTCCATCATTCCATTACTCATGGCTGCGCCAAGGAAAACGCCTATTGAAGCAATAATGATTATCCGCTTGAATGAGGCGGCTTTCGTTCCAAGGGCAGAGTTGAGAAAATTGACAGCGTCGTTGCTGACCCCCACTGAAAGATCAAACACTGCCAATAAGAAAAGGAAGATTATGATACACAAAAATAGAATTTCCATATCCGTCGATTTGTCATTGTATTATCCGGTGCAAAGTAAGCTCCGACATATTTCATAATTATTTCAAAATATTTAATCTTTTATGAAAAACCGTCTCACTGCGTAGCCTATACGCAATGAGACGGCAATCTATCAGAAATCGCAACCTAATAAAGCTATTTTTTCATTCGTTTGACTTGATGTAGGATATTACCGTCCTTATCAATCATTGAAAGGGTTAGACACCCGGCTGACGCTCCGAGAACAGAGAATCCGGACTTACCGCTTACGAAGACTGTCCCCTCTATGGGTTTGACTTTTTTTCTTGAAAGCGAGGATGAACTGTTGACAACATAGTCAATCCCGGAATCTGTCGGCTTGATGTGTTGGAAATTGTGGATATGACCGCATATATACATGTCAACTCTGTGTTTACGCAGAATCTTGTCAACACGCTTCTGCATATCCGTCCGTTCGCTGTCGCTTTTGGGGGTGTCAGCATAAATCGGATGATGCCCGGCCACTACAATCCAATCCTCCTTTGCGCCGGCAAGCTCACGGTCAAGCCATGCAAGCTGCTTGTCCAAATCCTCTTTGGCAGCATCCGGATATTTCTCCGTGCTTTTGCGATATTTGTCAATCAAAGGCGATGTGTCAAGCAGGATGACTTTTACTGAAGTATGCTTGTCCTTAAATGTCCGTGAATAATATTTTGCGGGCATTTCCCAGCGACGGCTCACATTGGAATAGTCGATTACCGCCTGAGTGTTCCCTCTGTATTCATGGTTGCCACAGACCGGCAGCCACTCCACCAGAAGTTCCGGATGAGTATATATCGACTCGAAATTCGAGATCCATATAGGGTCATTCACACTTTCAACGCCGTCATAATGAAACACATCTCCCAATGCGAGAACCGCTTCCGGCTCAACCACCTCCGCCATTTCGCCCATAGTCTTGGCAATAGGCTTCTGATCGTAGTAGCCATTGCGTCCGTTGTCATTGGCAACGAGAAATGTGATATCGGTTTTCAGGCTGTCCCATTCTATTGCAACCTGTGCATTCGACAGGAGACTTGCCGCTACCGCAAGGGTAATTAAAAATTTACGTAACATTTTATTGTACGGTTATCGAATTAGAAACTTACTTTCACCCCTCCGTTGAATTTCACACCATAGAACTCAACCTGCATGGTGTGATCCTTCGAGCCCTGATAATATCTCAGCGGTTGGTTCAGGAGGTTGGTGCAATCGGCATAAATCGTAAATTTGGTCTTTTTGCCGAAAGTGTAGCTCAAATTGAGGTCAAGATAATTGACTGAATCATAATAGCGGTCATAGAACGCGCTTGCTCCCATCTCGTCAATGAACGATGATGCATGGTTGTATGAGAGTCTGGCGCCCAGCCCCCATTTCTCAAAGAAAAGAGACGCATTGGCTGTATGAGCCGGAGAGCCGGGAAGACTCAATCCTTTCTCATTCTCGCGGCCTTCGAAATTGAAGTCAGTGATTCTTGAGTGAGTGTAGGTGTATGTACCATAGAAGCCGAAGCATTTCATGGCCGGATGGATGAAGCTGAAATCTCTCTGATATGCGAGCTCCACGCCAAACAGATTGGCGTTGCCGGCATTTTTAGGCTGAGTGTATCTTGTCCAAAGATGACCACCATACTCCTTATTATATATTACTTCATCAACAATGAATCCGTCAATGTATTTATAGAACACTCCTGCGCTTACCAGACCGATCGACTTCCAATAATACTCGGCATTAAGGTCGATATTATGCGATGTGGTAGCTTTCAGGCTGGAATTGCCAATCCTGATTTCATTGTCCGAACGGCTGATGTTCATGCCCGGAACAAGTGCAGAATATTTGGGGCGAGACAACGACTTGTTATAGCCTACTCTGACTATCAGATCTTTCTCCGGCTCCCATTTCAACAGAAGCGATGGCAGGAAATTGATGTAAGATGACTTCTCACGCGGAGTCACGGTAACCTCATCGGTATCATCGTCATAATTACGTCCGGTGTATCGGAGAGATGTGTGTTCGACGCGCAATCCGCCCATGAAGCTGAGATTGTCGGATAGACGCGAGTCGATCTTCGCATAAGCCGACGCCACGTCTTCACGTGCCTTATAATTACCTGCAAGTTCTGCCGCAATCTGTTCTTTTTCAAACTGCGATGCGTCATTAAGGTTGAGGCTGCCAAGGTAATACTTATCGACAAAGGTGCCGGCCTGATATTTTGACGAAGGCATAAACCGATCTGTGGTCATATTTGCTGTGTGGGCAAGAGCATCTTTCAGGAACGCATCTTCATCATTGGGGGTATATTCATAGAAATCAATCTCCTTACGTTTTGTCTTGGCCACATATTTCAAACCGAATTTGAGATTCGAACGGTCGGAGAGAGCCGTTTTGAAATTCACCGAAGCCTTATAATCCTGCTCCACTATATCCTGGAACTGTTCGGTCAGTTCTTTCAGAGAGAAATCTTCGTTCAGTGTCATTACCGATCCCTCCAAAGGAGAAGCAAACGGCTCACGCGGATTGCTCAAATCAAAGCTGAATTTCTGTTTTTTAAGTCTGAAATCAATATAACGCTCGTTAGGGCGGTATTCTGAAGCGCGTGCATATCCTAATTTCCAGTCAATATCGAAAATGCCGGCACGGTTTTCTCCACCCAAAGTGACGTCTAATGTTCTCTGACGTTCAAGACGTGCGTTTCTCTGATCCGGGCCTCCGCCTTTTGTCTGTACTCTCACATCTGCCTTCCCTTCGGGTGTTATGTCCTTCAGAGTGGTGCGATATCGATTCTCCCAGTCATTGCGGTTATTAAAGATTCCTTTCACCCAGATCTTGTTATAGTCGTCAAACTTATAGTCAAGCGCCAACGAATAGCTCTGACGCTCACGGGTCACAAAATACTGGCGTATCTGATAATCGTTGATATAAACCTTTCCGTCATCGTCCTTTTCCCAAACAAATTCGGTGTTGTAGGAGCCGGCCGGCGCGTTCTGGTAAGAGGCGGAAAGCATCACGCCAAGACGGTTGTCA
>CAYTLU010000143.1:0-3304 GCA_964438665.1 uncultured Bacteroides sp. | reverse complement strand
ACAATCTGAAGCGGTTCAATTGTTCTATTCTCAAAGGAATACAGTATCTCTTTTAGATAATCTGTCTTTTTGAAGAATGGATCAACGTCGTTGCGAGAACCATCTGTAGTAACAAAACGAGTCTTACTATCTACCCGCTTTACATCTATAACTTCAGATAGGAATTTAAACGAACTTGCAGTCAGCGCATTTCCTGGTTCTACTATGATCTTGAGATTGTCAAGTCCCGCTTGTTTCAATGGACGAAAAAATGCCTCGGCATAGTCCTCGAAAGTGGGTTTGTTGGGGAATATGCCAAAATAGCCGCCACCGACATCAAGGTAGTCAAGTTGTAAGTTATATTTCTTGATTACCGATGCAGCATAAGCAACGGAACGCTCGTAGAATCTTGGTGAACGCGAGTGAGCGGTGCGATGGATATGCAATCCTGCAAGTCTTAAATTAGGTTTCGAGGCTATGAAATTAATAACGTCAGCAAATTCATTGGTCTCGTCTGAAAAGCCAAAACGGCTATTATCATCACCTCCATCTGCATCTTCCGGTGAGACATGCGAAATATTGATATTCAGCCGCAGTCCGACATTAAAAATCTTGTATTCAGGCAACTCTTGAAGCCAATCAAGCTCGCGTTTGGTCTCAATGTTGACAACGGCTCCACCTTTGATGGCCTCAACAAAAGTCTCACAAGACTTCATCGGACCGTTGTAGATGATGCTGTCCGGCGTAAAACCACAAAGGTATGCGAGCTGGTATTCATCGTAGCTCACCACCTCGGCCATACAGCCCGCCTTGCAGGCTTCTTGGAGGGCATAAGGCAAAGAATTGGTCTTGACGGAATAGCCAATCCCAACACGGCAAAAGTGTGCCGTTAACGCCTCACGGAAGCCAACAACCCCGCGCTCAAACTCTGTCTCATCAAAGATATAGCAGGGGGTATAAAGATTACCATAGACTGACATCGTTAGTTTTTCCCGTTAAATAGTTCTGTCGTAAATTGTATAGAGTTGTCGTTTTCGATGTTTTCTTTCTTGATCACACCCTTTAATGTCGTCAGCACAATTTCGCAGTCAGTTTTGAATGATACATTATCCACATACCATACATCAAGTTTGAATTTCTCTGTCCAGCTAAGGTTATTGCGGCCATGACATTGAGCCCAACCGCTGATGCCTGGTTTTACATCATGGCGTCGCATCTGTTCCAGTGAATACAAGGGCAGATACTGCATCAAAAGTGGACGAGGACCGATAAGCGACATATCTCCTTTGAGTACATTCCATAATTGAGGAAGTTCATCAAGTGATGAATTACGAACAAATGATCCAAATTTTGTAATGCGTTGCTTGTCAGGCAGCAGCTTGCCATCAGGACCTTTACGTTCATTCATCGTCTTGAACTTGACAATTTTGAAAGGCTTACCTTTGTAGCCAGGACGTTCCTGAAAGAAGAATACTCCGGCACCTTCATTGAAGAAACGAAGCAGGACAGCTACGATGAGCAAAATAGGGCTGAACACGATCAGGACTCCGGCACTGGCCGTGATGTCAATGGCTCGTTTGAAGAATCTTCGGTACATGGTTGTTATTTGCTTACACGTCCACGAGCCGGAGCATAATCCTCGGACTCGATGTTTTCATCCTTGGGCTCGTAATCTTTCGCCACACCCCACAGACCGGCCATAGGCTCGGTCTCCATCTCATGCTTGAAATCGCGGAGTTGATCAAGATATGAGTACTGAGGCTTCCAATGCAGGTCGCGGAAGGTCTTCTCCATGCAAAATGCATTCTCAAGCGGATCAGGCTTCTCGGGGCAGTAAATTATCTCAGACGGATTGTCTTTGGGTGAGAAAACCTCGACAATTCCCTTGATTTGGTCTTCGAGCGATACCTGCCAGCCATTACCGACGTTGTAGCATCCGCCGGGAAGGTCGGAATCTACGCAGGTGCGAACCAATCGCACAAAATCCTTGATATAGACTATCTCCTTGGCCTTCTTACAATCGCCCCAGATTTCAATAGGCAGACTCTTTGAGGCGCGGTCCATCAGCATACGGAATGGCATCATGCGGAGTTTGAAATTGCAGTAATGCCAGGCATTGGGATGATACTGGTAGATGGTGAAGAACCGTAGGGCAAAGAAGGCTATGCCATATTCAGCACGATAATGCTCCATAAGATCAACTGCGGCATTCTTGGCAATGGTGTAGATGGCATGATCCCCTGTCAACGGGAAATGTCGTGGAGCATCGTCAGGAATTACCGAGCCGTTGTTGTGATACTTGGCCATGTCGCTCGGTGTCTGCGGAAACACTATCTTCTTGCATTCCACCTTGTTCATCCAGTTGAGAACATTGAGCGTGCCGATAGTAATTGACTCGAAAAGCTCGACCGGATCAAATGCATAGCGACTCGGCAACGCTCCGGCAAAATGACACACAGCCTCAATACCCTCCGTAGGCAACACGTCAAAAGCATCAGGTTTGCGAATATCAACCGAGAAATACTTCATGCCGTGTTCGGCAAAAAAACCTCGGTCATCTTTTCGGCCTCCGACAGCTATCACATCATAACCCTCGCTCTTGAGGTGCATTGCTATATAGGCGCCCAAATTGCCGGTAGCGCCAAAAACTACAACTCGTTTCATATCTCGATTATTTCCTTGTAAAAATCCATGAGGCAACGGCGGACGTAGCTTTGCTCGAAGCGGGAGGCAACAAGCGAGCGGGCGTTGGCAACCAGGTCGTTACGCCACGCAGTGTCGGTTATCATGCGTTGCATCGCTGTGTGCAATGCGTTGGCATTTTTCGATGGAATGATAGTGCCGTTCTTGCCCTCAATGATAATTTCGCGCGAGCCGTTGATGTCAGTAACTATCGATGGCAGCCCCATAGCTCCGGCTTCGAGGACCACGTTGGGGAAGCCTTCGCGGTAGCTCGGGAAGACGAAGCAGTCGGAGGCAGCAAGCCAAGGACGAACATCTTTCTGACGGCCAACGGCCTCAATGCCTTTACACGTGCGGATAATCTCTTTCGTCTCTGGTGATATTGGGTCGAGGTCGTCCTCCGCCGAACCAATAAGCAACAGGCGGACGTCCTGACGCTCCTTGTATAGCCGCGAGAAGGCTTCGACCAGTTCGCCGATGCCTTTGTCACGGACTATGCGGCCAATGAAGATGAACGTAAAAACATCCGGCTTGCATAACGACCTGGCGACCTCTATCACTTCAAGATTTTCCGAGTCAAACCGATTGAGGTCTATGCCCATTACATTGCCGTATCCTAACACGTATATCGGCTTCTTGGTGA